>JAYTWC010000414.1:0-5995 GCA_043743635.1 Verrucomicrobiota bacterium
GTGCGTCAGGGGTAAAAGACCCGGCTTAAAATACACGCTTGGCGATTGCAATTGTTTCAACGATTGAACGCGCTCGCAGGCTCCTTCCGCACTGATGCCAGCGATCGTGCCGAGAACCGAACGATGCAACCCCGCCAACTCATCCGCAGTCATGATCGCCCGCACCGCAGCTTTGTTCTGCGCCCCCGCGTCGAACATTTTTCGAAAAACCATCCGTGATTTTTCAATCGTCTGCGAACTGATCTCGCCCTCGCCAAGATAGGGCCGCGTCGCCCGGCCAAGCAGCGTGGACGGCTTTCCTCCACACGCCGGAAGCAAATCCTCCGTACAGGCAACCGGGCTCACCAACACAACGCCCTCGATTGCCGGATGTCGGCCCTCCATGCGGTGCCGCCGGAGCCATTCCAGAAGCAACCCCGCACCAAAACTAATCGCCAGAAACATCGGTTTCCGCCCATCGCGTTGCAGGTTCTCCATCAGATCATCGAGCTGCGCAAAAAGAAGATCCATGTTAAACCCCTGCCGCGAGTAGTTGACGCAGTAGAGGTCACCCTGACGCAGCAGAAAATTTCGCATTAGAAAGATCGAATCGGTGGCGTCGGGAACAAAACCACCCAGCACCACGGTGGGCGTTGCGCCCGATCCCGCCTCATGCCGGATCTCAGCAAACTGCCGCGATTCAGCACGACCTTCAGCCAACATCGTATAGGCTCGCCCGTGGGCAGGCGCTGAAAACAAAAGCGCAGGCGGACGCGGCAACAGCTTGCGGCCAGCCGCCCGGATGAACATGCGGACCGGCGCCGGCGGCGTAAAAAAGTCGAACGACGACAGAAAATTATGAACAGGTGAAGAAGGGACGATGGATTGCATGAATTTTATTCGCTGGAGGACAAACAGGTTGCCGAACCAGAAGCTTGAGGGATTCGTAGTGAGAGAAATCTCTTCACCCGCTCCACAAGGAGCGCAGGGCTGTACGGTTTTTTCAGGATATCGAGCGCACCCAACTCAAGCCCGAGCCCGCCTGAATCGGTGGTGGCCCAGGCACTGAGGATCATAATGGGAATCGTGGCAGTCGACGGATGGCGGCGCAGAATCTCGCACACGCCAAACCCGTCGATATCCGGCAACATCAAATCCAAAAGGACCAAATCAGGACGGGCCGAGGCAATCATCTCCAACGCCTCCCGCCCCGTAAATGCCTGCGACACCTCGAACCCCGCCTTCGTCAGGTGGAACCGCACGAGCTCGTTGGCGTCGTGTTCATCGTCAACCGATAGAATGGTGCCTTTCACACCCGGATTCTGCCACTGCGATATGCCGGGAATTTGGCGGATGCGTTACAATTTGGAAACGATTGAAAACCGTCGGCCCACCAGGAAAGCCGCCCGGGAAAACTCCGCCACGATACCGAACAAAAGCAGGGCGGCGCAAGTTTAGCGCCGCCCCAAAACCAAGCGCAATCGGCTTTACTTCAACGCCGCTGCGATTCGCTCCAGCGCAGCCACGACGTTTTCGCGGCTATTGAAGGCGCTGATGCGCACGTGACCTTCGCCACAGCGACCGAACCCGGCGCCAGGGGTACAAACGACCTGCGCCTTGTTCAGCAAGAGATCGAAGAACTCCCACGAGTCGCGACCAACGTTGATCCAGATGTATGGAGCGTTTTCGCCGCCGACGCAGGAGAAGCCGAGCTTGGTCACGGCGGCGCGAATGAGCGCGGCGTTACCGAGGTAAAAATCCGTCATCGCCTTGACCTGTTTCTTGCCTTCGTCGGTGAAGATCGCGGCGGCCGCCTTCTGCACCGGATAAGAAACGCCATTGAACTTGGTCGTGTGACGGCGGGTCCAGAGCGCATGGAGTGGTTGGGTGTTGCCCGCCGCATCGCAGGCGACAAGCGTTTTCGGAACCACGGTGTAGGCACAACGGGTTCCCGTGAAGCCGGCGGTCTTGGAGAAGCTGCGGAACTCGATCGCGACGTCGCGCGCACCTTCGATTTCGTAGATGCTGTGCGGGATCTGCGGATCGCGAATGTAGGCCTCGTACGCGCTGTCGAAGAGGATAATGGCCTTGTTCTTCTTTGCGTAGTCAACCCAGGCGGCGAGTTGCGCCTTGGTGGCCACAGCGCCCGTCGGATTATTGGGGAAGCAAAGATAAATCAGGTCCGTCGCGACGCCGGGGATGGCCGGCACGTAGCCATTGGCCGCCGTGCTATCCAAATAAGTGATGCCTTCGTAGCGGCCGTTGACGTTGGCGCCGGTGCGGCCCGCCATGACGTTCGTGTCCACATAAACTGGATACACGGGATCAGGAATCGCGAGACGCGCATCGGTCGAAAAAATCTCCTGGATGTTGCCGCAATCGCACTTGGAACCATCGCTCACGAAGATTTCATCAGCGTCGATTTTGGCGCCGCGTGCATGGTAGTCGTTTTGCGCAATCGCTTCGCGCAGAAACGCATAACCTTGCTCGGGGCCGTAGCCTTTGAAGGTGGCGCGCTGGCTCATTTCTTGGGTGCCAGCATGGAGCGCCTCGATGCAGACGGGGGGCAATGGTTCGGTCACATCGCCAATGCCGAGGCGGATAATCGCGTTCTGCGGATGGGCCTGGGTGTAGGCATTGACGCGCTTGGCGATGTCAGAGAACAGATACGAGGCTTTGAGCTTGGTGTAGTTTTCGTTGATACGAATCATGGCGGAAGTGGGCGAAAAACTTGAATAAGTCCGTCCACTCGCATTAGTTCAAGCTCCGGGTGCGTCTATTAGCTCCGCACAAAGGCTTGTTTTTCACGCCCAACTGTTACGCCCATGCAAAAAGTTACCTCCGTCACCGAAATGCGAACTCTCACCGAAGAGTTGCACTCCAAAGACCAAATCATCGGCCTCGTTCCCACCATGGGCGCGCTGCACGAAGGCCACCTCAGCCTCATCCGACTCGCGGCTGAGCAAGCCGACACGGTCGTGGTGTCGATCTTTGTTAACCCCACGCAATTCGGCCCCAACGAAGATTTTTCAAAGTATCCGCGCGAACTGGAAAACGACTTGAAACGCTGCGAAGAAGCCGGCGCCGACATCGTTTTCGCCCCGCCGGTTGAAGAGATTTATCCAAAAGGATACTCGACTTTCATCACCGAGGAATTCGTCGGCAAACCGCTCGAAGGCGTTTCGCGCCCAGCTCATTTTCGCGGCGTCACCACGGTCGTCGCGATCTTGTTCAACATCGTTCGCCCCGACCTCGCCGTCTTCGGCCAGAAGGACGCGCAACAGGTCGCCGTCATTCGCAAAATGGTGCAGGATCTCCAGTTCACCGTCGACATCGTCGTCGCCCCTACCCTGCGCGAAAACGAGGGCCTCGCGCTGAGTTCGCGCAACCGCTACCTCAGCAACAACCAACGCCTAGAGTCTCTCGCGATCAGCGAAGCGCTCCGCTACGCAAAAGCCATGGTTGAAAAAGGAGAACTCCGCTCCGATCGCCTGATCGCTGAGTCCACCCATATTCTCGGCCAAAAACGCCGCGTCCGCATCATCTACGTCTCCGTCGTGGATCGAAATACCATGGAAGCCATGCGCGACGTCGTGCCCGGCCAATCGCTCCTCGCGATCGCCGCCTGGGTCGATGAAGTGCGTTTGATTGATAACATTCTGCTCTGATTCCGAGGCAGGGCACGACCGCGCGGCGCGCCGGGATCGAAAATATTTTAAACATGACTCGTAGCTTCGACGTCCTCGTCATCGGCAGCGGCATCGCCGGCCTCAGCTTTGCGCTCAAAGTCGCCCAGCTCGGCCACACCGTCGCGATCCTGACCAAAAAAACCCGCGCCGAATCCAACACGAACTATGCCCAAGGAGGAATAGCCGTCGTCACCTCGAAGACCGACGACTTTGCCTCGCACGTGAGCGACACACTCACCGCAGGAGACGGATTATGTAACGAAAAAGTTGTACTCGAAATCGTGCGCGATGGCCCGGCCTGCGTGAAGGAACTAGTCGACATCGGCCTGAAGTTTTCCCGAACCGATTCCGGCGCCTACGACCTCGGTCGCGAAGGCGGCCACAGCAAACGTCGCATCCTCCACGTCAAGGACATGACCGGAAAAGCGATCGAGGAAGCCTTGCTGCGTGCGGTGTCGCAGGAATCGCGCATCGCGCTCTTCGAACATTTTTTTGCCATCGACGTCATCACGACCGACAAGTTGTCACCCAAGAAAAAACCAGGCGCAAACAACCGCATCGTCGGCCTCTACGCGCTCGATGTGCGCGACAGCCGTGTAGTGACTTTCCACGCGCCCGTCGTGATGTTGTCCACGGGCGGCGCCGGCCAGGTCTATCTCTACACAACCAATCCAGACATCGCAACCGGCGACGGCATCGCGATGGCCTACCGCGCAGGCGTCGAGATCCGAAACATGGAGTTTATCCAGTTTCACCCGACCGCACTCTACTCGCTCACCGGTGAACGTTTCCTGATCAGCGAAGCCGTGCGCGGCGAAGGCGCTATTCTCCGCAATGCCGCTGGCGAAGCGTTCATGCGCGGCTACCACGAGCTGGCCGATCTCGCCCCGCGCGATATCGTCGCCCGCGCCATCGACACCGAGATGAAAAAGTCCGGCGCGCCCCACGTCTGGCTCGACATCACGCACCGCAACGAAGCGTTTCTCAAAGAACGCTTCCCCCAGATCTACCAGACCTGTCGCAAGCTCGATATCAACATCTCCAAGGACATGATTCCCGTCGTGCCCGCCGCGCACTACACCTGCGGCGGCGTCGCCACGAACCTCTCGGCAGAGACAGCCCTGGCCGGCCTCTACGCCTGCGGCGAGGTCGCCTGCACCGGCCTGCACGGCGCGAACCGTCTCGCCAGCAACTCGTTGCTCGAAGCCGTTGTCATGGCCCACCGGGGCGCCGCCTCCGTCACCAAATTTCTTAAAAACAAGAAACCCGTATCCGAAATCAAAATACCGCACTGGGACGATCTCGGTGGCGGCGACATCGACGAACGGGTTGTTATCGCCCACAACTGGGACGAACTCCGCCGCACGATGTGGGATTACGTCAGCATCATGCGCACGACGAAACGCCTCGAACGTGCGCACACCCGCATCGCGAATCTCGCGCAAGAAATCCACGACTATTACTGGAATTTCTCCGTCGATCCGCGCCTGCTTGAACTGCGCAACTTGATCGAAATCGCCGAACTCGTCGTCACTTGCGCTCTCCAGCGCAAAGAAAGCCGCGGCCTCCACGCCATCGCCGATTACCCAAAAAAACTGCGCTCGGCCCGCGATTCCCGCGTCATAAAAAAGCCCGTGATTAGATAATTCACTAGGTCAGTGAATAAGTGGTGAGCTTCTTTCGCTTAAGTCTTTTGAAAATTGTGCACGGCTCGCATGGTAAAAACGCAAATTGTTTCAGGATAGAGGACTGCAAGTTATTGCCATATGTTAACATTAACAGCCATGTTACAGGACTGCGACTTATGCCTGTGAATATCAGGCCCTTTTCGGCTAGTTTTCGCACATCTCCCTCGGAAAACCGATGAACTTCACAAATCCAAAAATCGCCATCGTTGGCTCTGGCGCGATCGGCACGTATTACGGCTGCCTCCTAGCCAACACGGGCGCCGACGTACATTTTCTCCTGCGCAGCGATCTCGAAGCCGTGCGCGCTAAAGGCAGTCTGCGCCTGCAAACGCCGAAAGGCGAAATCGTGGTGGCAGCACCAAAAATTTACGGCACGACCGAGGAAATCGGTCCGTGCGATCTCGTCATCATCGCGCTGAAAACCACAGCCAACGGCGTATTTGAGAAACTGATACGACCGCTCCTGAAAGACGACACAGCAATCCTCACGCTGCAAAACGGACTCGGCAGCGACGAACAACTCGCCGCGCTTTTCGGCGCGGAGCGCGTGCTGGGCGGACTGTGTTTCATCTGCGTCAACCGCACCGCACCCGGCGAAATTCTTTGCATCGAACCCGGTGCGCTGGCCTTCGGCGAATT
>JAYTWC010000415.1:0-3196 GCA_043743635.1 Verrucomicrobiota bacterium
AAGGCAGTGCAGACGATCGAAGATATTTTCTTCGTTATCGGACGTTCTCAGATGAAAGCAGCAGGCTTGAACGATGGCTTGCTTCTTAATTTTCACTCCATGCCTCTGACCATCCGTCGCATCGCGCCTGAGCAGCTCAGTATTCCGTTCCAGAGTTCCTGAGTTCTAGATTAATCAGATTTCTCCTTTTCCATGTTCGGACTTTTCAAAAAATTTAAAGACGGCTTCGCCAAGACAGTCTCTGCGATTGCGGAGAAAACAGCGGCGATCTTCGGGCAGAAACCAATCGATGCCTCATCGCTGGAGACGCTCGAAGAAGCGCTCTACACGGCCGATTTTGGTGTCGAGACGACCGAGGAAATTCTCGCGGAGATCAAGACGGCTTACAAAAAGGACAAGGCGCTGCGCGGCCAGGATGCGGCGGCGATTGGTGCGGCCGTGCTCAAGCGCGTGTTGGCGGGAGCGGAAGGCTCGTTTGAAACCAATGCAATTGTTGGAGGTCCGACGCCCTCGTCGGACATGCGCGGTGGGGGCACCGCGCCTCCAGTGAAGATGCCGACCGTGATCGTCATGATCGGCGTTAACGGCTCGGGTAAGACGACGACCTCGGCCAAGCTCGCTTGGAAGCTCAAGGAAGACGGCAAAACCGTTACGCTCGCGGCGTGCGACACGTTTCGCGCGGCGGCGGTGGAACAGCTCAAGACTTGGGCCACGCGACTGGATCTGGAAATCGTGGCGAGCCACACCGGCGCGGATTCGGCTGCTGTGGCGTTTGATGCGTGGCAGGCCGCGAAATCACGCGGACGCGATTACTTGATTGTTGATACTGCTGGCCGGTTGCACACGAAGAGCAATTTGATGGAGGAGCTCGCGAAGATTCGCCGCGTGCTTCAGAAGAACGATGTCACCGCACCGCAACATCGCTGGCTCGTGGTCGATGGCAGTCTCGGCTCAAATTCGATCGAGCAGGCGAAGGTGTTTCACCAAAGTTTTGGCCTTACGGGCTTGGTCGTTACGAAGCTTGATGGCACCAGTCGAGGTGGTGCGCTGGTTGGAATTTACCGCCAGCTGAAGTTGCCGATCTATTTCCTAGGTCTTGGTGAAAAAGCCGAAGATCTGCAACCGTTCTCGATCGATAATTACGTGAAGGCGGTCTTCGGGCTGGAAGGGTAAGGAGGCGAATGCCTAATGCCTTTGGGTAGGGCGCGCTATCCTTAACGCGCCGTGTTTGGTAAAATTGACCGCGGCGGATTAATGATAATCCGCCCTACCTCGGAAACTATTTACCCGGCGCGGCCGATTGTTCGGCGACTTTTTTCTCGAGTACGCTGATGCGTTTTTCGGCGTTGCTGAGTGTTCGGAGGGTGAAGATTTCCAGCAGGAATATCACGAGGATGAGAAAAAGGATAACGCCGGGGAGTTTTTTCATTTTGAAAAGGAAATATGTTTTAGGGGCGCATGATCAAGCGAGCGCCGAAGAGCCACCACTGGTTGTCGCGTTTTTCGATGCGGGCGTAAACTTCGTTGCCGGTGGTGGCAAATTTTAGGAGGGACGGATCGGTTTTGAATTCGGTGGTGCCGGCTGCGAGCACGCCCGGGATTTCTTCGTGCTGAATGGCCAGCGTTTCGCGAGCAGCAATGATTGAGATCACGCGGCCCTTGAGGGCGTAGCCGCGAGCCGCTTCTTCACCGGGGCAATTGCAGGGTTTGGCGGCGACAGCGCTGGGAATCGGGATGGTGAGCAGGCGCGTTATAATTTGAGACGTGTCGCTCTCGCCGAGGGTATAGGCGAGCAGGAGTTGCGCGGAGGTGGCGTCGTAATCTTTGATCAGAGCGAGTCGTGGAGCGGTGTGATGGGTGGGCAGGTTTGCGAGCACAATGGGGACGCTCAGCTCGCCGTTGGAGGAAATACGACGGAACCAGATCGAAATTTCATCGTTGTCGGCTTGCTCGAGCCATGAAACGAAAATGGTGCCGTCAGCGAGCAGAACCAGATCGGGCGCTCCAACAGGTTTGGAGTCTTCGACATGGAGCGGCATGAGAAAGTGCTCACCGCCGTCGGGTGAAAACGAAAGCAGTACGCGCGGATCGCGTGCATCGGCAATGAAACATACGGAGGCGATGCGTCCACTGTTGCTGACGGTTTTTGGCGATTCGGTGTTGGTGCCGAGAATGGAGTTTTGGCGGGTGTCGGTTGAACAGGCGAGGACGGGGTCGCCCCATGCGCGCGTTTGTGGATCGTAGCGCGCAAAAAGGTGAGCGGGTAAATTGTCCGGACCGGGTTGGATAAATGAAAGCAAGACGCGTCCGTTGGCGGTGACAAATTGGGGTGTGTGCGCGCCGACGCTGGCGGGCGAGGAGAGTTGTACGTTGTCGATAATGAGCAACGGCGATGCGGCGTGCAGCGCTGCGAGTGAGAGGTGGAAAATGAGAAAAGCGGCGATGCGCTTCATTGCGTGGAAAATGACATGCCTGCTGAGTACGGCGAGCGCGAAACTTGATTCACCGTTGCTTCCGGTGGGAGAAGCGGTGTTTTTGAAGTCATGGAAAATCGTGAATCCGCCCGCTCAACCGTTCGACCGCCGGTGACGGTGCTGTGTGGATTTCTGGGTGTGGGGAAAACGACGCTGATGAATCATCTCTTGCGGCAGGCCGAGGGTCGGCGTTGGGCGGCAGTGGTGAATGATGTGGCGGCGATCAACATCGATGCGTCACTGGTGAAAACGCAGACGCCTAACAGCGATGTCGTGGGGTTGGGGAATGGCTGCGTATGCTGTTCCAATCGCGACGATCTGGGGGAGACGATTGCGCGCTTGGCGGCCGATGGGGTCTACGAACATATTCTCGTGGAAACGTCGGGCGTGGCCGAACCACGTGGAATCGCCACGCTGTTTACCCGGAAGAATCCCTTTGGCCGGAGCCTGAATGATTTTGTGCAGCTGTCGGCGTTGGTGAGCGTGGTGGATGCGGCAAATTTTCTGGTGGAATGGCGGGCCCAGCATGAACGCCAAACGTCGGAGCTGGTTCGAACCGGCGGCACGCGTCCTGTATTTGAGCTCATCGTGGAGCAGGTTGAATGCGCCGACGTGATTGTACTCAACAAGGGCGATCTGGTGAGCGATACGGAGTTGGTGCAGGTCGAGGAAATCGTGCGCGGTTTGAATGAACGGGCGGAAATGATACGCACGGAGCAGGG
>JAYTWC010000416.1:0-7208 GCA_043743635.1 Verrucomicrobiota bacterium
GCGGCGACGGCGGCGGCGAGCGGGCTGTCGGCGACGGCGGCACAGGCGGCGGTGATGGCACCTTGGGCACAACCAACTCCGGTGACGCGGGTCATGAGCGGATGGCCGTTGGAGCAAGCGATGGTTTTGGTTCCATCGGTGGCGTAGTCAATCGGTCCGGTGACGAGCACGGCTCCTTTCGTCAGCGCAGCGAGGGGACGTGCGGCAGCGAGAGCTGTTTCTGCGGGATCGCCGCTGTCGACGCCGCGGCCGCGACCGGCTTGGCCGGCGAGGGCGATGATTTCGGAGGCGTTGCCGCGGATGATGGCCGGGCGTTGGGTGATGATTTCGCGGGCAAAGTTTGTACGAACGGTGAGCGGGCCGACGGCGACAGGGTCGAGGATCCAGGGCTTGTGGGCCTGATTGGCTGAGGGAATCGCGCGGCGGATGGCGGCAATCTGTGGTTCGTCAAGGGTGCCGATATTGATAAGAAGTGCGTCAGCCATGGCGGCGAATTCAGCGGCTTCGTCGGCGTGTTCGACCATCGCAGGCGCAGCACCGACGGCGAGGAGCACGTTGGCGGTGAAATTTTTCACCACATGATTGGTTAGGCAATGGACGAGCGGATGCCGTGTTCGGATACGTTCGAGGATGACAATGACATCGTCGATGGAAATGGCAGGTGAGGGCATGGAGAAGGAGTTTCTGATAGGCTGGAAACAGTTCAGCGGCCGTGCATTGAGGGCTGGGCGCGAGCGTCCATTTCGTTGGCGATGGCCGAATTGAAGGCTCTAAGCGGGTCTTTCTCTGAACGGTTGGCAGCGCGAACCTTGACCATCATTTTGCGCATCTTTTTCCAATCCGACGGTTTGATCAGCCATTGGGCGTAGAAGATGGGTTTATCGCCCTCGGTGATGGTGATCGGGTGGGTGAGGCCGGCGCGGTCGGCGAGGAGCGCAGCGAAGGAGGTTGCCTCGGAGTATTTCAGCTCCTTGCCGTTGCGCGAAACGGTCATGTAGTAGATGATGGCTTCCTTCTGGATGTTGGTTACACTGAATTCGATGTGTAGGCCCTGTTTCGTTGCGATTTCGAGCATGCCAGGTTTCGGCTGGTCGTCGACGACGCCGTGTTCTCCTTCATCAATGAGGCGATCCATGAGTTTGATGCATTCGTCGATCGCCGCAGGCGCCATCTGATTTTCGATAAATTTATTATAGTCCTCTTTGATGGGTTGGGGTCCTTCGGTTGTCGTTTGTGGCGCAGCGACAACGGCGGCAGCAGCGGCTAATATGAAGAATAAAATTGAGAATGTTTTCATCAAGTTTGGTTGAGGACGGCATTTCAGCGTGGGGTGCGCCTGAGGCAAACAAGAAGCGATAGGGCAGGCGGGCAGGCGGGAAAAGCAGCGTGGCCGTTGCGCACGTCGTTTTTCTGGGTAAGTAGGCTCTACCATGAGCAAGATCGATGACGTCAGACGAACGGAAATGACACGACGCGACGCTTTGAAAACATTGGGTGCAGGAGCGGCGTTGGTTGGGTTGGGTGGATTGGCGGGAAAGGTGTCGGCGGTGGAGCCGGGGCGCATGAATGTCATCGCATTGCCGAAATTGTCTTATGCGTACGACGCGCTTGAGCCGCACATTGATGCGCGGACGATGGAGATTCATCACTCGAAGCATCATCTGGCTTATGTAAACAACGCGAATAAGGCGTTGGAGAATTATCCTGAATTGCTCGCTTTGGGCGCGGTGGGTTTGCTGGCAAAACTCGATGTGGTGCCTGAAGCGATTCGGCAGACGGTGAAAAATAATCTGGGCGGTCATGTGAATCACTCCTTTTTCTGGGAGGCGATTTCGCCCAAGGCGGGCGGCGAGCCGAAGGGTGAACTGGCGGCGGCGATTCTGAAAACGTTTGGCGGTTTTGATGCGTTTAAGCTTCAGTTTGGTGATGCGGCGATGAAACGTTTTGGTAGTGGTTGGACGTGGTTAGTTTTCTCGCAGGGTCATCTTGTTGTAAAATCGACGGCGAATCAGGATTCACCGCTCTCCGAGGGTGAGGTGCCGGTCCTGTGTCTCGATGTGTGGGAGCACGCGTATTATTTGAAATACCAGAACCGCCGAGCCGAGTATGTGACGGCGTTCTGGAACGTGGTTGATTGGGACCGGGCTGAGCGTTGTTACAGCCGTGCTTCTTCGGCCGAACGTCAGGGTTGTTGAGTGCGCTGGGGTGCCGTTTTAGGCGTTTCCAGTTTATAAAACAAAAAACGCCGGACCTTTCGGAGCGGCGTTTGACATGGCTATGGAGCGTAAACTTAGATCTTGCTGAAGGTCGGGGCTTGGCTGCGTTGTGGTACTTGCAGCGGTGCGCTCGGGACGACGTTAGTCTGCTCGCGATGACCGGCGACTTTCGCCTTTTGTGCGAAGAATTGCACGAGGTGAGAAACCTCGCTGTAGCCACGGGCTTTGAGTGTTTCTTGGATTTTGCTGATCAGCGAGCGAAGTTCGGCCGAGCTCTCGGCATCGAGTTCCTCAACTTCGTTTGTTTCTTTCGAAACGATATGGTAGGGGTTGTCGCTATCCAGTTTAATCTGATAAAGGCTGGTTCCGTTATGAAAGTAACAGAGACGGACGAGGCCGACTTCTTGAAACGCTGCGAGGCAACGATAGACGGTCACGAGATCGCAAGCCGAGTCTGCCAAGTCGCCATGGATCTGTTCGATGCTGGCCGGTTGGGGACGTTTGATGAGTGCTTCTAGGATGGCGACGCGCGGTTGCGTGATTCGTAATCCAGCAGCCTTTAACCGACTACAGGCGACATCAATTGACGCCTGGGGGGTGGCTCCGGCTTGTTTCACGGACGCCAGCGGATGATTGGTCTGGGTAGAAGCGATCATTTGAAGGTCTTTTTGTGTCTCTGCAGTTAGTGAAACGCAATTTGTAAATACGTCAATTTGCAAAATAGACGCATTTGTCCGCTTTTCCCCTACAAAGGAAAGAGGGGCTTCCCTTATGTTTTTAAGGGCTTCGGCTTGAGTTTGCCTTGTTTCATGCCGTATGCACCTTCTTGCCACAATCTATGCAGGATCTGGATTTTAATGAAGTCGTTGAGCTTATCGTCAAGGAAGACCCGCGCTATGGTCGCAAAGCCTATACGTTTATCCGTCATGGCCTCGATCAGACGGTCAAGGAGTTGCGCAAGAAAGACACGGAGCGTGCGCAACGCAGTCAGCATGTGAGTGGGGCGGAGTTGCTCAATGGGTTGCGCCTGTATGCACTCGATCAATACGGTCCAATGACAAAAACAGTGCTCAATTCCTGGGGCATCACGCGGTGCAGCCACTTTGGCGATCTGGTTTTTAATCTGATCGAGTATGAAGTATTCAGCAAAACTGAGAATGATCGGCGCGAAGATTTTTCTGATATCTATACGTTCGATGACGCGTTTGTGAAACCGTTTTTGCCAACAAAGAACCCGCGCTCGAGTTCATCTTCGGCCACGACGCAGGAGTTGGATTAACAAGTCGCGCGGCGCATGTTTGGGAACGCGGTCGGTGCGTGACAATGTGCGTGTTCGCTGTTGTTCAGTAGCTCCATTCCTTTTCCATGCCCAAACCAACTTCTACCGCTGCGGACTTTCGATTGCTTGACACGTTTTGGCGCGAGCCAGTGGAGCGTACCGTGCTGCCAAACGGATTGACCGTGCTCATGAAGCAGGATCATTCGGCGCCCGTGGCGTCGGTGCAAGTGTGGGTGAAAACGGGGAGCATTCACGAAGGCGCGCTGCTTGGCGCAGGGCTTTCGCATTATCTGGAGCATTTGCTTTTCAAAGGTACCGAACGGCGCGCCGGTAGGGAAATTTCAACTACAGTGCAGGCGCACGGTGGTTACATCAATGCTTACACGACGTTTGACCGGACCGTGTATTACATTGATCTGCCGTCGGAGCATGTGGGTGTGGCGATTGATTTGCTGGCGGACATGGCATTGCATTCGACGTTGCCGGCCGATGAGGTGGAGCGGGAGAAAAACGTCATCTTGCGCGAGATCGACATGGGGCGTGACGACCCGGATCAGCGAATGGGCGAGGCGCTGTTTGACACAGCGTTTCGGCAGTATCCGTTTAGGTATCCAATCATTGGATATAAAGATGTTTTCTCGGGCGTGACCCGCGACGATTTGCTGGCCTATTACCGGGCGCGCTACGTGCCGAACAATCTCGTCGTGGTGGTGGCGGGCGCGATCGATCCGAACGTGACGCTGGCGGAAATCAGCAAGCATTTTGGAGCGGCGCCGCGTCAACGGCTGGCGCCGGTGGTGTTGCCCATGGAAGCGCCGCAGCTGGCGTCGCGGGCGTTGCACCGCTTCGAGGAAGTGGAGATGTCTCGGGCCGGTCTGGCCTGGCAGATCCCGGGCATCGCACACGAGGATGCGCCGTTGCTGGACCTTATTTCTGTTTTATTGGGTGGTGGTGATAGTTCGGTGCTCTGGCAGGAAATTCGTGAAAAGGCGCGGCTGGTGCATTCAGTTGACACGCACAGCTGGACGCCGGCGGACATCGGACTCTTTTATGTTTCTTACACGTGTGATGCGGAAAAACGCGAGAAGGCGAAAGTGGCGATCGAAAAAGTACTCGGGCGGTGCATGAAGACGGGCTTTTCTCCGGCGCAGTTGAAGAAGGCGATCCGGCAGTTGGTGGTGGGTGAAATCAATTCGCGCAAAACGATGAGCGGCCAGGCTTCGCGGCTTGGTTCATCTGAGGTGGTTGTGGGCGACCTGGGTTATTCCAAAGTGTATTTTGAACGGTTGCGCACGGCCACGAATGTGGATCTTAAGCGCGTGTTGAAACAGTATTTGGTGCCTGAAAAGCAGACGGCGGTTTCGCTGAATCCAATTGAAAAGGCGGCTGAAAAGGCCGGTGTAGCGGTGAAGAATGCGGATGTCGGCGTCGAGTTTGAAGAGATCAAATTGCCCAACGGTGCACGGTTGCTCATCCAGCACGAACCGGCTTTGCCGAACATTCACTTGCGCCTATTGTGTCTGGGCGGTGCGCTGTACGAGACGCCGGGCAAGCGCGGTTCGACGAGTTTGCTGGCAACGATGTTGACCAAGGACACGCGCAAGCGGAGCGCGGCGGAGGTGGCTCGTTTCATCGAAGAAGTAGGCGGGCAGTTTGCTCCCTTTTCGGGCAATAACAGCCTTGGGCTTTCGGCTGAGGTCTTGCGCACGGATATTGACCGGGCGCTGACGTTGATGGACGAGGCGGTTTTTTCGCCGGCATTTAACCGAACCAGCTTCGAGATAGAACGCGACGCGCAGGTTGCGGATTTGAAACAGGATGCGGATGACGTGGTGACCGTTGGCCGCAAGCGTGTGCGTGAGAAGTTTTTTGGCGCACATCCATTTGGTGTTGAGCCGGGCGGCGATATCGCTGGGTTGCAGGCACTGGCACCGGCGGATCTGGCGGCGCTTTGGAAAACCAGTTTTGTCGGGAGCAATGTGGTTTTTGCGGTCGCTGGTGATTTTGACCGGCGCACGTTGGTGCCGAAGTTGAAGAAGCTTCTCGGGCGTGTTCCTCGTGGTAAATTGGCGACACCGGAAAGCCGTATGGGAAAACCTGCTGAGGTCGGCGACTTCGAAGAGATTCAGCCGCGCGAGCAGGCGGTGGTGTTTCAGGCGTTTCCGGGACCGGGTTTGTGCAGTCCCGATTTTTATGTCGGAGAAGTGGCGGACGAACTTTTCAGCGGCATGTCGTCGCAGTTGTTTGAACGGGTTCGCGAGGAAAAGGGTTTGGCGTATTTTGTTCGTTCGAGTCGCGTGAGTGGTTTGGAAACGGGCATGTTTTCATTTTATGCCGGAACTAGTCCTAAGAGTTACGCGGAGGTTTTGACGGAATTTGACGCTGAGATCGCACGCGTGCAGGCCGGCAAGATTGGGGCGGACGAGCTGCGCCGTTGTCAGACGCGGCTCAAAGCGGGTCGGCGTATGGGCATGCAGACGAATGCGTCGCGGGCGATGCAGGCGGGCCTCAATGCGCTTTACGATCAGCCGTTGAACGACTGGAAAAACTACGCCGGCTACATTGATGCGGTGACGGTCGAGGCTCTGGCGGAATTTGCGCAGCGGTATTTTAAGCGCGAACTGCGGACGCAGCTGGTGGTTCGGCCGTAACGATCGTTAGTTCACGCCGCCGGTGTGATCGGCTGGGTTTTTGAGTTGGTCCTTCCAGCTCAGAATTTTTGCTTGGGCGCCGTATTTTTCGGCGGTGGCTTTGTCGCCTTTTTCCATCCAGATGCGCGAGAGCGTCGTGTTGATGAAAAGGTCGTCGGGGTTTAAGGCGTGTGCGCGGTCCGCAGCGTGCAGGGCTTCGTCGAAGCGGCGAAGTTGGAAGTTGATCTCGGCGAGCGCATGCCACGCGGCAAAGGCATCCGGGGCTTGTTTGACGGCGCGCGTTAGTTTTTCGAGAGCGGCGGTGGCGTCGCCCATCGTGAAGTCGAACGTGGCGTCATCGACAAGGTTTTGGATTTCGGCAGGAAGCATGGCGAAACGTATTCAATGTGGGTAAAAAAGAAAGGACGGCCGTGAAGGCTGTCCTTTCGTGAGTTGGAATCTGTGAGGAAGTTACTTTTTAAGATCGGCTTCGACGGCGATAGTGAGAGTGACTTCGTCGCCGAGGGCTTTGCCGAGCATAGCCGGACCGTTTACGCCGAAATCGGCTTTGTTGATAATGGCGGTGGCTTCCCAACCGGAGAGCTGTGCGCCTTGCATTCCTGGTCCAAAGGCGAGCAGTTTGGTTTTGAGGACGATTTCTTTGGTCACGCCGTGGAGAGTGAGATCGCCGGTGATGTCGAAGCTGTCGTCGCCGGTTTTTTTCCAGGCTTTGCTTTTGAAAGTGGCGGTGCTGAATTTGGCGGTATCAAAGAAGTCGGGTGACTTGAGATGTCCGTCGCGTTTTTCGTTGGCGGTGTTGATGCTGGTGACTTCGATGGAGACGGAGACCGAGGATTTTTCTAGGTCGGCGCGGTCGACGATGATGTCGCCGCTGAATTTGGCAAAAGAGCCAGGGACCTTGCTGACAAAGTGGCGTAGGCTGAAACCGATCGAGGAGTGAACGGGATCAATCGAATAAGTCTCGACGGCGGCCGAGGCGGAATGGAGCGCGGTGATGGCCAGAGCGGCCAGGAGCAGGCGGAAGGAGTTTTTCATAATAATAGTTTGATGTTAAACTAATCG
>JAYTWC010000417.1:0-4460 GCA_043743635.1 Verrucomicrobiota bacterium
GGCGAAGGCGTGAATTCCCAAGGCGGCTGCCGCATCGGCATCGCCCCTGGCTACATCAACAAAAAAGGCCACGTCGGCGTCGTCTCGCGCTCAGGCACGCTCACCTACGAAGCCGTCTTCCAGCTCACCACCAAAGGTATTGGCCAAAGCACTACAGTTGGAATCGGTGGCGATCCCGTCAACGGCACGTCCCACCTCGATGTCATCAAACTCTTCGCCGAAGATCCCGACACACACGGTATCATCATGATCGGCGAAATCGGTGGTAACGCCGAGGTCGAGGCCGCGCGCTGGCTCAAAGAAAACTGCAAAAAGCCCGTCGCCGGTTTCATCGCCGGAGCCACGGCTCCCGCCGGTCGCCGCATGGGCCACGCCGGCGCGATCGTCGGTGGAGCCGAAGACACCGCCGCAGCGAAGATCAAAGTCTTCCAAGAATGCGGCATTGAAGTCGCTGTCACGCCTTCCGACATGGCCGACGCCCTCCTCCGCGCCGCCAACGCCAAAGGCGTCAAGCTGAGCTAAGCTCGAACGAACAACTCCTTCCCACCAAGACGCCGGCCTCAAGCCGGCGTCTTTTTTGCGCCAAACCGACTTCATCTGGTCAAAGGCCCGGACGGCCCCCTACTCCGTCGTCCGCCGCACACGCAGCAGCAGCAACGGAGCCACCACGCTTACGAACCAGAACGGCAATGCGCCGCCTCCACCGCCTTTGGGTGCCGCGCCGGAGGACGTCGAAGCGCCTGAACTGCTCGACGAGGAACTGCTGCTTGATGATGACGAGGAGGACGAACTCGATGACGAGCTCGAACTGCTACTGCTCGAACTCGAGGAGCTCGACGATGAGGATGAAGACGACGACGAGCTGCTTGAAGAAGAACTCTGCTGCACCGCAGCGTCGTTGCTCGTCACCGAACCGGCAGAATTGGAAACCACCACGCGATAGGTACCGAAGTCATTGGTCGTCGTGCTGGCCACACTGAAGGTCGAAGTACTGGCTCCGGTGAGGTTTGAACCGTTGCGCTGCCACTGGTAATTTAAACTGCCGCTGCCACCCACCGCGGAAACCGAAAGCAGGAACGGGCTGCCGGCCGCCACCGTCGTTAATGGCTGGGGTTGCACGGAGATCACTGGCGCTGTGGCGGTGCCGCTGACCGCATCCATATCGACACAGTCCACACTGTATCCGGCACTCAGATACAAAGTCGTGCCGCTTCCGCTGATCGGGAAAACCGTCAGCGTATTCACACCGGTCACCAACGCCGAAGCCGGCACGCTGAAGGTATACATGGCGTTATTGCCACGATAAGTGCCCACCGTGAAAGTGCGGGTCGTTGGCTGGGTGGACGACGCCGGATTCGTCGGATAGGTCCAGCTGTTCACCATGATTTTCGGGCGTGCACCGGAATAGGCACATGTGATGCCGACGCGGACCACGTGATCCAACGCCGCCTGTGCCGCCGTGAGATTGAACTGGATCGCTTGGTTTACATTCACGTCTTTCCACTGGTAACAGGGAAAACCCGTTCGCGAATTCGACGTACCAATGGTGTACGTGCCCGGGTTCCACGAAGCAAGCCGCGCATCCTGTGGATGCATGAACGTGATCTTATCGGCGTTTAGAAATTCGTTGGGCGTACCATCCCAGTCTCCGACGCGCCAGAGCGTGGGGGTAGCGCTTGGATCGGCCGTGATCGCGATTGCTCCCACCGAGGTCGCGCTTCCCGCGGAGACGGTCACGCTGCCGGTGTAGACCGCGAGTTCGTTTTTGTAGATAGTCATTGTATACGTACCCGGCAGCATGCCCGCGCAGGTAAACGCCCCTGTCGCGTCCAGGGCGGTTGCCCAATATTGCGCCGTCGTGTTGGCGAAGCCCACGATGTATTCATACGCCAGATCGCGGCCTGTCATGCCCGTTCCCACCACCTGGCCACGACCGGAACTGGCCACATAACCGGTGAGACCGAGGCCCGACAACCAGCTGAAGTCCGGCTGGGAGGGCGTGGAGCCGTTGGTGAAAATATACGCATACGGACCGAAGAGACCCACGCGCCACGCTTCGGTCTGCGCATGACCGGAGTTCATATAGTTATAGACTTCCGAATCGCCGCCGCTCTGGGATTGAATGTCGCGCTGAAAAGGCCCGCCCGAGCTCGCCTCCCGGTTGCCATAGGCCATGAACACACCCACATTACTGCCAGTCGCGCCGCGAAGCGTGTAATCGATGCCCCGATCGTTGCCGAAATACTTCGAGGCCGTCGTGCCATCGGCGAAACCAAACACGTCGGTACTCTCGATCGCGCCGGTGTTGCCCGCGATTTTCGACGGTGCGGGCACGTTGGTCAGGACATTGGCGTTGCCGCGAAAAATATAGCGCAACTCTCCCACGGTTGGTTCGGCCGTCACGTAGGTCGCCATGGTGATAATACTCTCGCCCTCCCGGGAAATATAATAATGCGTGATCGATCCGGAGCTCGTGATCGACGTCGACGTGCAAGCCACCACCACCGCCGCTCCACTATTCGCGGTCGTCGCCGTGACCGTTGCCGTGCCGAAACCTGAGGCGATATGGCAAAACTTCCCCGAACTATTTCCCGCAACCAATTCGATGCCATTCATGTTGCACGACGTCATGTCGCCGCTGGCCTTGTTAATTGTATAGACCAGCCCCGCGTTGGTATTCACCACGACGGTGGAACCATTATCGGTCACGCCAATGGCCGCGCGCACCGTTACTGCGGGAAATGCGGCGGCAAACCACATGACGACAAAAACAAGCAACTTCGTACGACCAACCAGACCAGAGAACAAATGGGGCATGTTCCAAAAAAGACTCTCCTCGGCCCCTTGGTCGAAGCCTATTTCTGGGGATAAACCGACCCAGTCAGGACTGACGCTCAAAACGACTGAGCTCACGATTTTTACGGACCGTATGCGCTGGCGAGACCAGTCCATTCATGGCGATGTAAACCCCATTCGGCAAAACTTGAAGCGCCCCCACCGCACACCCAAGGTTGAACAAGGCATCGGTGCTGCGGAAACGGGCCGGCAGCATCGATCCGGTGAAAACGATCACCTTTTCCTTTATGTCTTCAAGCGCCTCGGCGGTCGCAGTCATTGTATCTGTCCCGTGGGTGATAAGGATCAGGCGTTCGGGCGCTGCTTGCACGCGTTCATGAATAAACGCGCGGTCTTCGGCTGTCATCGCCAGGCTGTCTTTCTGGAGAACCGATTCGATTTCATACTCGAAGGAGACGTTCGCCTCCTTGAAGAGCGGACCAACCTGCGGGTCGCCGACCGCGTAAGAACTCGCGGCATCAAAGTATACTTTGTCGATTGTTCCGCCGGTGGAAAAAACGCGAATGTGCATGGCCGACTACTTCTAGCGAAGAAAGACGGGGAAACAATACGTTTTCGCCGGGTCCTGCAAGAGGACGATCCCCACTTTTCGGATCGCAACCAACCCACTCCGTTGAGGCACCGGGTGGCAGCAATGCTCCGTTTCATTTCAGACTCCGCGCCCGACCGGTCACCGCAGCTGCTTGTCCAGGCCTTTCGGAGAAAGGGACTCCTCGCGACGCCAACACAGCATCAAGGCTATAGATCGCTAGCCCTGCCCAGATCAGCAAGAACGCACCGGCCCGCGCCTCGCCCAGCGTTTCGTTATACAATAACCAGCCGAGCAGGAATTGACAGGTCGGCGTGACATATTGCACTAGGCCAAGCGTGATCATGCGCAGCCCGCGCGCGCCTTTCGCGAAGAGTAACAACGGCACGGCCGTCACGAGACCGCTGCTCAGGATGATCGCCGTCGTCGCCGCGTCCACATGACCAAGCGCTCCGCTGCCTTGCGCCAAACGCCAGAGCAAAAACCCCGCCGCGAACGGCACCAGCAGCAACGTCTCCAACGTCAGCCCGAGGAGCGGACCGAGATTCGAGCGTTTCCTAAACAGGCCGTAACACCCAAACGTCACGGCCAGGGTCAGTGCGATCCACGGGAATCGCCCCACGCGCCAAACCATCAAGGCCACCCCCAGCGTCGCTATCACGATGGCGGCTAGTTGGGCTTTGCGCAGACGCTCCTGCAAGAGCCAACGGCCCAGCGTCACGTTGATCAACGGCACGAGAAAATAGCCCAGGCTGCACTCGATCACGTGGCCGTGGTTCACACCCCACACATAGACGAGCCAGTTCACCGTCAGCAGCACGCCACTCAACGCATGAACGCGCAGATTTTGCCACTGGCGGCAGGCACGCCCTAATTCCGCGAGCCGCTGCTGCGCCGCCACCACTCCGAGGAGAAATAACAACGACCACACCACGCGATGTGCGATCAGCTCCGTCGCATCAACCGCCGCAAGCAAATGCCAGAATAAAGGAAACAATCCCCATATCAGGTAACTTGCGGAGGCCGCGAAGAAACTTCCGGTGGCTGGCTGCGGTTTGGACTCGATCGACATGCC
>JAYTWC010000418.1:0-5730 GCA_043743635.1 Verrucomicrobiota bacterium
CGGCGAAGAATTGCCTAGCCGTGCGATTTTGCCCGAACGGTACGCACCGTCACTACCGGCTGGATACAAAGCTGACTCAATCAATCGCGACGCACTTCTACGCTTGGCAGCGGTGGGCAATGGCCGGGTCACACTTCCCGGCGGAGCGAGCTACGCCGTGCTGGTTTTGCCGCCTGCGCAGACTTCTTTTTCTACGGAATTGTTGGCCAAGATCGACGACCTCGAAAAAGCGGGAGCCACCATCTATCGTCCTGGGCAAAACGCCACGCTCGCCGAGTTGCTCGCACAGCAAAAACTAACACCCGATTTTGTCCCAACCGAAATGTCAGGCCTGCCACCGAGTGCCGTGGAATGGACACACCGGACGCTAGATGACGGCGACATTTATTTTGTTTCGAATCAAAGCGACGCAGCGCGAGAACTTCGTCTTTCGCTTCGCGCTAAAAGCGGCCGTCCAGATTTGTTCGATCCCGTTAGTGGTGAGATCACGCACGCCGCACGTTTCGCTATTTCCGAAGGCAGGACGACCCTCACGGTGAAGCTCGCCGCGCATGGTTCGGTGTTTGTTGTACTGCGGAAAAATTCAGATCTGCCAACTGCGGAAACGGGCGAGCTTAAACCTTTGCGCATATTAAATAGTTCCTGGCAGGTGAAATTCGCGACAGCGAGCGGCGGGCCGGCGCAACCCGTAAACTTTTCGCAACTCGCTTCGTGGTCAGAGCACCTTGATCCCGCGATTCGTTTTTATTCTGGCTCGGCCGACTACACGACGGCCTTCGACTGGGCACCGACCTACGCCGGCCAGCGTGTTTGGCTGGATCTCGGCGCCGTGGCCAATCTTGCGGAAGTGAAAATCAACGGTGTGGATGTCGGAAAGTTCTGGACGTCACCCTACCAATTTGAAATCACCAAAGTTATTAAGTCGGGCGTCAACACCCTTGACGTGCGGGTAACGAACACTTGGGCCAACCGCCTGATTGGAGATCGCGCGTTGCCGCCGGAAAAACGTCACACGTGGACCACGGCAAATCCTATTTCGGAAACCGCTCGACTGCTGCCTGCTGGCTTACTTGGTCCAGTTCGGCTTTTAACCGATCACTCAATCTCTGAAGCCGAGATGCAGCAGGTGTACGAGGAAGTGAAAACGCCGTTTAAATACGGCGTCGTTCTTCAGCCTGATACGAAAGATGAAATCTACGACTGTCCGAACGTTTTTCGGCACGAAGGCAAATGGTATATGATGTACGTCGCGGCCAAGAATCGGGTGGGTTACGAAACCTGCCTCGCGGTGAGTGATGATTTGCTCAGTTGGAAAAAACTCGGGAAGATTTTGCCGTTTGCGCAGACCGGTTGGGATGCTTGGCAAGGCGACGGCGGCGTGGCGCTTTTTGATCACCTCTGGGGCGGTTCTTCTACGCTGCAACAATACGATGGGCGCTATTGGATGACTTACATCGGTGGCGCAAAAAAAGGTTACGAACCTGATCCACTTGCCATCGGTATGGCTTGGACCAAGAATCCGACGAAACCGGAGCCATGGACACGTCTCGCGGAAAACCCGATTCTGCATCGCGAACAGCCGGACGCTCGATTTTTCGAAAATGAAACTCTCTACAAGAGCTATATTTTGAAAGATCCGGCGAAGACGCTTGGGCATGAGTTTGTGATGTATTACAACGCCAAGCAGCAGGGGGCTTGGGTAGAGAACATCGGTATCGCTGTCTCGGACGATATGGTGCATTGGCAGCGGTTCGGCGATGGGCCGGTGGTGGAGAATCACGACTACAAAGGCCGGTCGGCGATCACCGGCGATCCTCAGGTCGTTCGCATGGGCGATCTCTGGGTGATGTTTTATTTTGGCGCCGGTTGGAAAAAATCGGCTTTCGATAATTTCGCTGTCTCACGAGACCTTGTTCACTGGACCCAGTGGCAAGGGCCAAACCTCGTTCAAGCATCTGAGCCGTGGGACAAGGTCTTCGCGCACAAGCCCTGGGTCTTGAAGCATGACGGGGTTGTTTATCATTTCTATTGCGCCGTCAGCAAAGAGCAGTGCCGCGTGATCGCGCTGGCGACGTCAAAGGATCTCCATCCGGCCACTCCCTAGTTCAGAACCCCGCTTTTACACTCCCCAAAAAACATGAGCATGTTCGACACGTTTGGAAAATCCGCCGCCGAGACCGGCCGAAAAGAAAATACCCTGCGCAAACTAGATCGCCTGAACAAGGCGCTGCGTCACGAGGAACCCGACCGCGTTCCGGTGACAGATTTTTTTTGGGGCGGTTTCACGCGTCGTTGGCGCAAGGAACTGGGTCTGGCGGCTGACGCGAATCCTTATTATTATTACGATTTGGATTTGATCATCACGGTGCCAAACATGGACCCATGGATTCGGCCGTTTGAGACACTGACTGAAAACGCCGAGGAGGTGGTCGTGAAGACCGGCTTTGGCGCAGTCATTCATAAGCAATTTGCCTTTCCCATGCCGGAAATGCGCTCGTGGGAAATCGATACGCTGGAAAAACTCGAAGCCGCAAAATTCGACGATCCGCGTGATCCGCGCCGCTTTTTTTCTGGCGGTGACAATCAGATTGCAGGAGTGGGGGACGGTTTTGAGCGGAACTCGCCCGCGTGGATCGACACGGTGAAATCGTTGCGGCCAGATTTTCCAGTTTTCGGCAGCATGATCGAAGTCAGCGAATGTCTCACGCGACTAGTTGGGCAGGAAAATGCCCTTATGTGGATGGGCGAAGAGCCCGAACGCATGGGAGCAGCCATCAACAAAATCGGCGCTCACTTGCTCGAATGCGCCAAAGCTGAAATCGACGCCGGCGCTGGCCTGCTCGATGGTTTTCATATCTGGGGTGATGTTGCCTACAAGAACAGCATGCTTTTTTCGCCGATATATTGGCGCGAATATTTCAAACCGTGGGTCGCGCAGATGGCTGCCTATGCACGCGCGAAAGGCCTGCCGGTGATGTACCACGGTTGCGGCAACGTGAAGGCGATTTTTGCCGATTACATCGAGATGGGTGTCATGGCCTACAATCCGCTTGAGGTGAAAGCTGGCATGGACTGCGTCGAGTTGCGCAAACAGTACGGTCACAAGGCCGGCTTCTTCGGCAACAGCGATGTCCAGGTGTGGGAAACCGGCGACCGAGAAGCGATCAAGCGCGAGGTGCTCCGCAAACTCAACGCTGCGCGTGGCGGTGGCTACATTTTTGCCTCGGATCATTCGGTTAGCAGCAGTGTGTCAGGCGAAACCTACGACTACATTGTGAAGTTGGTGCGTGAATACGGGAAATACCCGCTCAATCTCGGCGAGTTCACCGAACAATTGTAAGTACTCATTTTACTATGACCCCAATCACACCCCAACCCATGCTCGGCGTGGGCTTTCACGGCGTCGGCGCGTTCTTTGCCGCGAATTGTTATGCACCACAAAAATATATCAGACGCTGGTCTTGGGAAATTTTCTGGATGGTCCAGGCCGCGTTCTGTTGGTTCCTCTGGCCGATCATCGGAGCCTGGCTGACGATTCCCGACCTCGGCGCAGTCCTGGCTGAGGCGCCGAAGGACCGCATGCTCTGGTCCTTTCTGATGGGTGTGGCTTACGGCGTGGGCGGCACGGCCTTTAACGTCTCCATTCGCTATATTGGTTTTTCGCTCACGTATTCCATTGCCGTTGGCCTCTCCAGTGTGCTCGGAACATTGGTGCCTCCATTAGTCCGTGGTCAGTTTGGCGACATCGCGGCCAAAGTTGGCTCTGGCTGGGTGTTCGGCGGTGTAGCGGCTGGAGCGCTGGGCATCGCGATCTGTGGTTTCGCGGGACGTCTCAAGGAAGGCGATCTCAAGGCCAAGGCCGGCGGTACGGGTGAGTTTTCGCTCTCGAAGGGCTTAATGCTCTCGCTGCTCGCCGGCGCACTTTCGGCTGTTTATGGCTTTGCGCTCGAAGTTGCCGCGCCGATTGCTGACATCGCCGAAAAACACGGAGCCGGCGTGTGGCGTGGCAATGTCACCTACATTTTTGCCAACACCGGTGCGTTTCTCACCGCGCTGATCTACAGTCTTTATCTTGCGCGGAAAAATAAATCGCTAGGCGAGTTAACTAAACTCCCGATTGGCGATAGCGAACGCGCGAGCTTGCGGGTGAACTATCTGCTCGCGATTGCCACGGGCACGCTTTGGTACGGGCAGTTCTTCTTCTACAACCTCGGCCATGTGCGACTGGGCAAACAGTATGCCTTTTCCAGTTGGGCGATTCACATGGTTATGCTCGTGCTCTTCAGCAACCTCGTCGCAATCGTTTTTAGAGAATGGAAAAACTGTAGCAGGCGCACGCATGTCGCGATCGGCTTTGGGCTGATTGTATTGTGCGCCGCCGTGCTGTTATTGACCTACGGAAACTACCTAGGCGATGCCTCTAACGCTCACTAACACTATGAAACGCTACGGTTCTGTCATCGGCGTGCGCGCCGAAAAACTCGACGAATATAAGAAGCTCCACGCGGCAGTCTGGCCCGGCGTGTTAAAAATGATCACTGAGTGCCATATCGAAAATTATTCGATTTACCTGCGTAAAATGCCCGACGGGCAGCATTACCTGTTCTCGTATTTTGAATACACCGGCACCGACTTTGCTGCCGACATGGCGAAAATGGCGGCCGATGCCACCACGCAGAAGTGGTGGTCAGTTTGCATCCCGTGCCAGAAGCCGCTGGACGATCGAGCCGCTGGCGAATGGTGGGCCGACATGGAAGAAGTTTTCCATCAAGACTGAGGTTCGACCCAATGACTGCTCCCGGAAAATTCGATACGACCAAAAAAGATTCGATGGCGATGCCCGTTGTGCAGACGGAGGCATCCAAATTCGACTTTACTTGTTATGCTGCGTTCGCCGCCGAGGCCGATCAGCGCTACGCGGCCTTTCTCGCCAAGAAGCAGGGCGTGGCCGTGTGGCAACGCGTGCGCGCGGGTGAAGTGTTTCGCGATGGCTGTCGCGATCGCCAAGAATCGCTGCGCTGGCAACTCGGCGCACTCGTCCGGACGATGGATTACTTAACCGATGCGCCGACGTATTTGGAGCCTTGGTACGGTATCGGCACGACGGCGGCAGCTTTCGGGGCCGATTACGAATGGTTCCCGGGGCAATCGCCCGCTGTCATGCCACGCTACTTAAGCGTGGACGGAGTTCCTGAAAAATTGGAGCGCCTGCCAGGACTGGCGCCCGTGCTGGCTTCGACGTTAATGACGATCGAGTATTTTCTCGAACAGACTCACGGACTGGTGCCCATGTCGTGGTGCGACATCCAAGGGCCAATTAACGCCGCCGGTGGCTTGGTCGATGTCAGTCAGTTCCTCGCGGCGTTCTATGAAGAGCCTGAGCGCGTGCAGGCGATCCTTGCTACAGTCTCGGACGAGCTCATACGTTTCACCCAAAAACAAAGCGAACTCATCGGGGGCCTGCTGGCCCGCCCAGGCCATGGTTTTGCGAGTTCACGTGCTGGCACCGGAATCGGCTTGAGTACGGACAACCTCATCATGGTTTCTCCTGCGATGTTTGAGGAATTCTGCGTTGCCGATTGCGAGCGGGTCGGCGATGCATTTGGTGGTACAGCCATTCACTCCTGTGGAAACTGGGGGCGATGGATCGAGTCGGTGAAGAAAATCAAGAATCTCACCATGGTCGATGGCGCGTTCAGTCCGCAGACCGATCCAGCGTACAACAAGTGC
>JAYTWC010000419.1:0-3414 GCA_043743635.1 Verrucomicrobiota bacterium
CCGTTTTCGTAAAGCTCCTTCACGTGCAACACCCCGCCGAATGACACCGGCACATCAACCAGCTGGTACACACCTTTTGTCATGCGCACGAGCACCCATTCATTGACCTGCGGCATCACACCGTAACAGCACAACATCTGCGTCCGCATCAACAGCAACTCCGTCACCAGCCCGCCCTCCATTTTGATGGGCAACATGAAACCTGTGACAATCGCTTTGCGACCGTCGAGCTGGCGGATGACAGCCGGGATCTGGTCGCCCAGCGACGGCCCCGCCGAACCCGGCTTCGCCTTGGGATCAAACGGCGGCGGTGTGATCTTAAACGTCGCGAGCTGCTCGAAATCAGCCTTCACATAACCATCGACTTCCTCTAATGGTCGTGGCGTCGGCGCGTCGGCTGCCGTCGCTTCAAACACTCCTCCGCACGTGAAGCAAAGGAACCCGAGGGCGATAACAACGCGAACGTGACGGTAAACAGTCTTCATGCAATTCGTGCGTACAAGATGCACGTGCCAGCGCTCCCGTCAAAACAATGACCGCAGCCAAACGCGCCGCATTTTTCGTCTTGCAGCATCGACCATGCCGCAAACTAAAGGTTCGGCCCGTTTTATCGCATGGTTCGGTCTCCATTGCCGTTGACGATCAGGATAATACCTCATTAGGCTTTCGCTCTTAATCGGCCACCATCATTACCGCGTATCGGCCGCAATGCCTTCCAGGCTGGCCGCCTCACGGTCGTGATTCGTTCAAGGTGCAAAGGAATCAGGAATCCTCGACGATACCCAACGCGTGAAAAAGCTCCCCAAGCCCGCACAGCGAAAGAAGCAAGCGCCCGAGGTCCGTACCAAGCCCTTACCGACCACCAAGCCCGCGCGCCGCCAACGCCGCACACCCGCTGCCTCGGCCCAAGCCAGTACCTCAACGCTGCTGTCGGCCGAAGCCCTTCTCCGCTGCATCTTTGATAATGCGCCCGTCGCAACAGCCATTGTTGGACTGGATTTCTCGTTCAAAAAAGTAAACGCCAGCTTCTGCCGGTTTCTCGGCTACTCGGAGACCGAGCTCACCCGTAAACGCTTCCCAGAAATCACCCATCCTGACGACAGCGCCGCCAGCCGCAATGGTATCAAGAATCTCCTCGCCGGCAAAAGCACGTCCTTCGACCAGGAAAAACGTTATATCCGAAAAAACGGCGACATAATTTGGGGCCGGGTGTCGGTTAGTATCGTCGGCAACAAAAGCGGCCAACCGCTTCACCTCGTTGCGAACATTCAGGACATCCATGCTCGAAAAACCGCCGAAGTCGCCCTTCAAGAAAGCGAAAAGCGCTTCCAACAAATCACCGCAGCGGTCACTGATTACATCTACACGGTGCGCGTCGTTGATAACCGGGCCGTCGATACCATCCACGGCCCAGGTTGCCAAGCGGTCACCGGCTACCAGCCGGAAGACTTCGCCAAAGACCCTTTCCTCTGGTTCCGGATGGTGGCGCCCGCCGACCAGACCATGGTCGAACGACAGGCGCGACAGATCTTGATCGGCCAAGAATCCACCGCGATCGAACATCGCATCATCCACAAAAACGGAGCCGAGCGCTGGGTAAAAAACACCTTTGTCCCGCATCACGATATCCACGGCATTCTCACCTCCTATGAAGGATTGATTCAGGATATCACTGAGCGGAAACAGGCCGAGGAAGCCCTGCGCTTGAGCGAGTTTCGCTGGAAATTTGCCATCGAAGGTGCCGGCGACGGACTCTGGGATCGGGATGTCACGTCGAACACCGTTTTCTACAGCCGCCGTTGGAAGGAAATGCTCGGCTACGCTGACAACGAAATCACCAACGACCTAGTCGAGTGGGAAAAACGCATCCACCCGGACGACAAGCCCGCAGTCATGGCGGCATCGAAGGCCCATCGTGAAGGCAAGAGCCCCTCGTACCTGATCGAATACCGCTTCCTTTGCAAAGACGGCAGCTGGAAATGGATTCGCGCCCAAGGCATGGCCGTAAGCCAAGACGCCGAAGGCAGACCCCTGCGCGTCATCGGCCGCCACACCGACATCAGCGAGCGAAAACGAACCGAGGAAATGGTCAGACAAAGCGAAGCGCTTTTTCGCAGCACCTTCGATGAAGCCCCGGCGTGTACCGCCATCGTGGGATTTGACCATGTTTTCCAGCGAGTGAACGCGGCCCTCTGTCGCTTCCTGGGTTATACGGCCGAAGAATTGCAGGGCAAATCCTTCGCTCAGTTCACTCACCCTGACGACATTTCCAAGAGCATCGACCATGCCTGGAAAATGCAGTCAGGTGAATATTCCTCGCTCAGTTTTGAAAAACGCTACCTGAACAAAACGGGCAACGTCATCTGGGGTAAAGTATCAGCTAACCTGATCCGCGATAGCGTCGGCCAGCCACTCCATCTGGTGACCACCATCCAAGATATAACCGAACAAAAGGTGGCAGAAAAAGCGCTGCGGGAAACCCGGGCGATTCTTCAGGTCGCGATGGACCAAAGCCCTGCGGGCATAGCGATCGCCGATGCCCCGAGCGGGGTCTTGCGGTACGTCAACGACGCCGGCCTGCTGATGCGCGGCGGCGATCGTGCTGACATCGTCGGCCAGGGTGGCGTCGACCAATATGTCGCGAGCTGGCGCCTTTTAGACCTGGAGGGGAACCCACTAAAAACCGACAAAATACCCATGGTGCGCGCCATTAAGCACGGCGAGACCTCAAGCCTCGAGTTCATCATTCGCCAAGCGACCGGCGACGAACGCACCGTGCTAGCTAACGCAGCTCCGATCAAAGACGAAAAAGGTGAGGTTGTCGCGGGAGTGGTTGTCTTTGTTGACACCACTGAAACCAAAAAGGCCGAGGAAAATCTGGCTCAGTTTTTTGATCTGGTTCCCGACATGGTGTGTATCGCCTCAGCCGAAGGCTATTTTGTTTCACTCAACAGCGCTTGGGAGCATGTCCTCGGTTATTCGAAAGCCGAACTGATGGCCATCCCCTACACCGAATTTATTCATCCCGATGATCACAACGCCACCGTCAATGAGTCCGCCAGCCAACTCACCGGAAAGGCCGCCTACAATTTCACCAACCGCTACCGGGCCAAAAATGGCGCTTACCGCTGGTTCGAATGGAACGGAACCGCCGCCAACAAAAAGGGCTTCGTCTTCGCCGCCGCCCGCGACATCACGGACCACAAACAAGCTGAAGAGGCAATCCGCGAAAGTGAGTTGCGCTACCGCACCCTGGCGAACTCGGGCCAAGGACTTATCTGGACGGCCGGGCTCGACAAAAAGTGCAACTATTTCAACCAAACCTGGCTCGCCTTCACTGGTCGCCGCCTCGAGCAAGAGTTGGGTGACGGCTGGACCGAAGGCGTCCACCCCGACGACCTCGCTCAGTGCGTG
>JAYTWC010000420.1:0-4096 GCA_043743635.1 Verrucomicrobiota bacterium
AACAGAGAACAGCGCGAGACGCCGGTGGAGCGAGTCGAGTTCGTCGAGGTCGATTGCGAAATAAAACAGCCGATACACGAAGCGATGATGCTTCGGCGTAAGGCGCTCGTGCAGCACGGTGCATTCGTAGAGTGAAGAGGTGTGGGAGACAGGGCTCATGCGAGGTCCTTTGGAGCAGCGGCGTGGTTCCATGGGTTGCGTCCCAGCAGCAACGTAGAGAGATTCACAGCGGAGAGCAGTCCATCCTCGTGGAAGCCGTAGCGTTGCCAGGCACCGGCGAAATAAGTCTCGGTGCGACCGCGAGCGTCGGCGTTGAGACCGGCGATCTCGGGCTGCGCCTGCCCGGCGGCGAGATCGAACAAGGGATGTTCCTCGGCAAAGGTGTGGAGCGTTTTTTTCGGGTCCAACAAATGCGCGCCCTCAACCGAGACGAAATAGTTTTTACGTTCTGACACACCTTGCAAACGGTTCATCCAATAATGCGTGGAGACATTTTGCCCAACGACCGCTGATTCGATTCGGTAATTCCAGGCCGCGCGGGCGAGTCGGGCGCGGGGCAACACCGACTCGTCGGTGTGAAGCGTGACGGTATTGGCTTGATATTGAAACGCGGCGAGCAACCGGCGTTCGTCGGCCGTGGCATCGTTGCCAAGCAACACAAGCGTGGTCGGCGCGTGGCAGGCGAAAATGACTTTGTCGAAGCGGGTGGTTGCGGTTGCGGTCGACACCTCAACGCCGCCCGTGGAAAGACGGCGCACAGCGCGCACTGCGGTTCGTAAGTGGATGCGCTCGCGGAATGGCGCGATGAGCTTCTCGACGTAAGTTTGTGCCCCACCCTCAACCGTCCACCAGGGATGCTGCGTGTGCAGACCAAGGAAACCGTGGTTGTGAAAAAAGCGGAGCAAGGTAGCGGCGGGAAACTGTCGCATCTTATCCGGCGGTGTGGACCAGACTGCCGAACTCATCGGTATCAGGTAGAGATCGAAGAAATCACGGCCGTAGCCCCCGCGCTGGACGTATTCGTCGAGGCTCACATGGCACAGTGCCGGGTCATCGAGCGCCGCGAGCGCCTCGCGATTGAAGCGATCAATCTGCCAGAGCATGCGGTAAAACGACGGGCGCAGTAGATTGCGACGTTGCGCGAAAAGGTGGTTGAGGCTGGTTCCGCAATACTCCAGCTCGCGCGTGACGTGTTGCACACTGAACGACATATCGGTGCGCTTGGTCGGTACATCGAGCGTTTGGAAGAGGCGCGTCAGGTGTGGATACGTGACATGGTTGAACACCATGAAACCCGTGTCGATCGGCGCGGGCCTGCCGCCGTCGTCGACCGTGACCGTGTGGGTATGGCCGCCGATGTAATCAGCCGCTTCGAACACGGTGATCTCATATTCGCGTTGGAGAAACCAAGCCGAACCAAGACCTGAGATACCAGAACCGATAATGGCGATCGTTTTCATGGGAAAACCTTCGGGAGGAGTTGGCGAGGCGGCTAGGTTCGCTTATCACCTGAACTCCCAGCCTGGGGCACCTTGCGTAGCTTGGTCAAGTCATAGCCCTGCTCCGATAGTTCCTTGAGCAGGTTTTGGTAGTCGATTTCCGGGATCTGCGGTGTACGCGCCATGATCCAGACATAATCCCGCTTGTTGCGACCGATCACGGTTTGGCTGTAATCGGGGGTTAAATGCGTGATGAGAAACTCAGACTTGAAGGGCCAGACGAAACGCATCCCCCACGTGGAATTGTTGACCCGATCAACGACAAAGCCCCGCGGATTGTAGCGTTTGGCAGGCCCGTCGAAGCTTACTTTGTTGAACGTGAAAACCGTGTCGATGGTTCCGTCGGGCTCGAGTCGGTAATTTTCAATCCCGTTGTAGGCCTCGGTCTCGATGAAAGTCGGAATGCAAGCGATGACATACCAGGGCCCCATGAAACGTTGGAGATCGACCTTCTCGACGGTTTTTAGACGCGGCAACGACGTGGCGCAGCCGGTGAGCAAAAGCAGGCAGGGCAGAAACAGGAGAGTTTTCATGGTTATTAAATGTGGTTCGGTCTCGTCAGTATTTGTAACGGAGGGTGACTATCTGCCGGTCACCGGCCTTGTTCAGGATATTGGAAACGCCATGGAATTCTACGAGGCGTCGTTCCTTCTTATCGTATTCCAGACGCAGCTTCGGGGCAAAGTAGCGGAACAACCAGTGCTTTAGACTAAGCTCGGCCGAGACCCGTGATTCGTCGGAGGCGATTTTCTTCACCACGAAAGGAAAATGACGCAGCTCGGAGGGCAGAACCAAGTCCAAGGTGATATTATCTTTTTCCAGCAGGCCCAGATTGTTGATCAGGTAATAGTGCCAGCCTTGGCAGGAAAAGACACGGCTATCGCTCTCCAGCCGGGCTGTTTTTTCTGCGGCGGTCCCGTCCTGGTGAAAGATGACGTACATACCGGCCTGCCAGCGCAGGCCCTCGCGATAGTTCCGTTTCAGATCCTCAAAAACGTACGTAGGCATCGCGAGACTTCGTGAATAGTCCGACCTCATGATGGCGATCAGCTCTCCATCTGGAGCTCTGTATTCCGTGACGGTGGCGATCATTTTACCATCCACAGAAATTATCTTGTGGTTCTCCGTGTAGACAATCGCACCCTTTTCGTCTTTGGCTTCGCCGATATAGGCAACCTCCTCGGCCACAGCAGCTCGGACGCAGGCAGCAAGCACCATGAACAGGAAAGCCCAGCGCAAACCCAAGATACTTGAACGAGTGATGGTGAAATGTTGCATGGCGAATTGATTTAACCCGAACGCCCATCCTTCTCGGCCTCGATGTAGATGCTTTGAGGAACGCCCTTGAGATCCCAAATGAGACCCGTCAACGCCAGAACCCGCAGTAGATAGTACGTGATATCGATTTCCCACCAATAGAAACCCTGACGCGCCGTCGCTGGATACCGATGATGGTTGTTGTGCCAGCCCTCGCCGAGCGTAATGAAGGAGAGAATAAAACTGTTGCGCGAATCATCATCTGTAGGAAAACGACGATTTCCCATCAAATGTGCCAGGGAGTTTATGCAGGAAGTCCCATGGAAGAGCGCAGTCGTGCTGATAAAAAAGCCCCAAACCACTAGCTGCCATTTGGTCACTCCGAGTTGAGGAAATGAAACTTCGAGCCACCAGCCTGCTCCTAAAATCGCCATGGCAAACGCAGCCGGCACCAGCGTGTCGAAACGATTAAGGAAAACCAGTTCAGGGAATTTATTGAGATCGCGCACTGTATTATAGTCAGTGGGAAAATTACGCCGACTGGTTATCCAACCGATGTGCGACCACCAGAATCCGTGCACATGCGGAGAATGCACGTCTTCCGCTTCGTCGGAATGTTGATGATGATGGCGGTGATGATACGCCCACCAGAGCGGACCACGTTGCACTGCAGTTCCGCCCCACAATGCCAGGAGGAACTGTCCAAGTCGCGAAGTGCGGTATGTCCTGTGGGAAAAATACCGATGGTAAATTCCGGTCACGGCAAACATCCGGACAAAATACAAACCAGCTGCTACCGCTACGGCCGTCACACTCCAGCCGGTAAAGATGACGCCAAGACAGCCGACGTGCAAAACGATGAATGGCACACAACGCAACCAGTCGATTTTGTCGGGTTGACGGCGTGCAGCCTCCGCACCTTCAGGGGCGAAATCCGAATCGAGCCATTGCACGAGCGGAGCACAAAGAGCCTTGAAACGAGAAGCGATGCTCGGAGGGGCAATTGATGGCTGAAGGCTGGTTGTCATCGTGGTTAAAAATCAGGATGCGCTGATGTACCTTTGAGCTGATTTAGCTATTTCTCGAATGAGGCCGCTGAAAATTAGACTGTGAACAGGATAAAGAATATACCAGTAAAGCAGTCCTAATAGTCCTTTCGGCTCGAAGAAGGCCGTCTGCGTCAGGAGCGTACTGCCGTCAGGTTGGGCAACCGAGCGGAACTCCAACCACGCGAGACCGGGAACCTTCATTTCTGCGCGTAAACGTATCGAACGGTTAGGCTCGACCGCTTCCACGCGCCAGAAATCCAATGCATCCCCCACCCGCAGATCTTGGGGGTC
>JAYTWC010000421.1:0-2887 GCA_043743635.1 Verrucomicrobiota bacterium
CTCCAGGCCACCGGCCCGCGCGGCAGTTTGATCGAAGCCGGCTTCACCACGGTATCCATTTCTCAAATACCACGCGCCGCCCGCGATTTTCTGCCCTTCACCGCCCCGGACGGAATCGAGCCCACGCTTGCCATCATCGAAATGGCCGCCGCCAGCGGACTCTCCCTGCTGCCGCCAGGCCAGCGCACTCCTTGGGAAACCACCTCGCGTGGCACTGGCCAGCTCATCCGCGCCGCAGCCGAATCCGGAGCAAGCGCCATCCTGCTCGGCGTCGGCGGCAGCGCCACGCACGACCTCGGACTCGGCGCACTTTCAGCCTTGGGCTTGGAATTCCGCACCGCCACCGGCGAAGCCATCCGCCCACCCGTTCCATCCCGCTGGGAACAGATCATACGTATTGAGGGCCAAGTCGCCTCAACCATCCCACAGATCTACATTGCCTGCGACGTCAGAAATCCCCTGCTCGGCCCAACCGGCGCCGCCGCTGTGTTCGCTCCGCAAAAAGGCCTCCGCCCTGACGAATTTCTCGCCCTGGAAACCGCCAGCGAACGCATGGCCCAGCTTCTATGCAACCATTGCCACCAGCCGCCAACCCTGCCCGGCACACCAGGAGTTGGAGCGGCAGGCGGCATCGCCTTCGGTTTGGTCTGCGCTGCCCGCGCCTGTCTGTTACCCGGTTATGACCTCGTTTCCGACTGGCTGGGCCTCGACGAAAAAATTTCCTCGGCCGATCTCATACTGACGGGCGAAGGTCGCTTCGACGCGGCCTCTCACGCCGGCAAGGGTCCGGGTGCCCTTGCCGCTCACGCGATTTCCCTCGGCAAAACCGTACACGTCTTCGCCGGGCAGACCACCGCATCAATCAATCCGGACCGTCTCACGCTACACGAAATTTCCCCAACCGATGTTCCGCTCGACCGTGCACTGCGCGATGCGTCGGCCTTTCTCGCCAGAGCCATCCAACACGCGCTTTAATCTAGTCCGCCCTCGTGCGCGTACTCGCCGGACAACTACGCGAGAAATCTTTGTTCGCATTTCGCTTCGCGCTCGACCGAGACGACGCGTTACGCACATTCGAAAAGCGAATGCCTAGCCCCTTTCGCCTTTTTTGCACCTCGCTCGTCTTTATTCTGCTGCTCGGCCTTGCCGCGTGCAGTTCCGGGCCCGACACCGCCAAGCCTGCGGCCAAACCAAAAACCGGCGACAAAACCGCGCCCACCAAAACCGACGCGGACAAAACTTCCGCGACGCCTGCCATTAAGGCCCCGTCGCTGGTCGTCCCGAAGTTCGAGCTTATCTTCCCCGTGATGCTCGGCATCGATGTGCTGGCGGCAGACAACTTCGCACCCATCGCCGGTAAACGCGTCGGCCTCCTTACCCATCCGGCAGGGGTAAATCGCTACGGCGTATCCACGGTCGAAATTCTCCGCCGCGCAACCAACATCAAGCTCGTCGCCCTCTTCGGCCCCGAGCACGGCATCTACGGCGATCAGGCCGCCGGTGAAAATATCGCCGACACCATCGACAAACGCACAGGCCTGCCCGCGTATTCCCTTTACGGTAAAAACCGTAAGCCCACCAAAGAACAACTCAAGGGCATCGATATTTTCGTCATCGATCTGCAAGACATCGGCGTACGCTCCTACACCTACAACGTTTGCATGCGCTACGCCATCGAGGCGTGCTTCGAGTACAACGTCCCGGTTGTCGTTCTCGACCGGCCGAACCCACTTGGAGGTCTAAAAGTTGACGGGCCCATCCTTGACCACGAATGGATGAACACCGGCGTCGGCGGCTACCCGATTCCGTACGTCCACGGCCTCACCATTGGCGAACTCGCCCGCATGGCCGTGACCACGCCGGGCATTCTCGACGTCAAGGACAACGTCCGTCAAAATGGCCACCTCACCATCATTCCGATGCGCGGCTGGCGGCGGTCGATGCGCTGGCCCGAGACCGGCATTAAGTTCACCCCCACCTCGCCACGCGTCCAGGATTTCCCGGCATGCGTTGGTTATGCTATGACCGGCCTCGGCTGCCAAATCGGTGGTTTCACCCACGGCGTTGGTGAACAATTTCCTTTCCGCGGCATCGCCTTCAACGGACTGCCCACCGACACCTTGCTCAAGGAACTCGACGCCCTGCACATCCCTGGACTCACATTTAGGAAGATCACGGTGACCGGTAAAAACAGCCGCCCCGCTTACGGCGTTTACGTCGAGGTCACCGACTGGACCGCTTGGCACCCCACCGAACTCAGCTTCCAGCTCATGCGCCTCACCTGCAAGCTCACCGCCAGCAACCCATTCGCCAAGGCCAACGCCGTCCAATCCCGCAGCTTCAACATCCACACCGGCTCCACCGAGTGGTGGAACGCCCTCCGGCGCGACGGGGCCCGCGTCGATGTCGAAGGCTTCCTGCGCCTCTGGCAGCAACGCGACGAGGCCTACCAGAACCAAACCCGCCCATTCTGGCTCTACAACTAGTCTCCACCGCTATGAAGCAGATCCTTCTCACCATTCTCTGCTTCACTTCCGTTTCACTTTTCGCCGCAACCGAGCACCCCCTGCTGCCGAACGTTTTTTCGCTCTCAGCCACCCACCTCGCCGCCGCCCGCGAACGTCTCGCCGCGGCCGATCCCGCGCTCGCCCCAGCCCTCGCTCAGCTCCGTTCCGAAGCCGATAAGTTGCTCAAACGCAAACCTTGGTCCGTGATGGACAAGGCCCGCGTTCCACCCAGCGGCAACAAGCACGACTACCTGAGCTTTGCTCCATACTACTGGCCAGACCCAAAAACCAACGACGGCCTGCCCTACGTCCGCCGCGACGGCGAAACCAATCCCGAGAGCAAAACCGGCACCGACTCCGCCGCCTTCGAACACCTGGGC
>JAYTWC010000422.1:0-1977 GCA_043743635.1 Verrucomicrobiota bacterium
TTCCTCCAGCAGGAAACGGGCATCTGTAACGTCGTCGATCCGTGGGGTGGCAGCTACTACGTTGAAGCGCTCACCGCCGAACTCACCAAGAAAGCTCGCGAACATCTCGCGGAGGTTGAGTCGCTTGGCGGCATGACCAAGGCGATCGAAGCCGGCATTCCGAAGCTCCGCATCGAAGAAGCCTCCGCCCGCCGTCAGGCCAAAATTGATTCCGGCAAGGAAACGATTGTCGGTCTCAATAAGTTCCGCATGGAGAAGGAAGATCCGATCGAGATTCTCGAAGTGGATAACACCGCCGTCCGCATCGCGCAGATCGAGAAGCTCAAGCAACTCCGCGCCGGTCGTGATGAAGCCAAGTGTCGCGCCTCGCTCGCCGCGTTGACGCAGGCCGCTGGTTCGGGTCAGGGCAACCTGCTCGCGCTCGCCGTCGAAGCCACCAAAGCCCGTGCTTCGCTCGGTGAAATCTCCTCGGCCCTTGAGGAAAAATTCGGCCGTTATCAGGCAACGATTCGCTCGATCTCGGGTGTTTATCGTGCAGAGTTCGGCAACAGCACCATGACTGACGAAGTACGCGTTCTCGTTGAGAAATTTGAAAAGAAGGAAGGCCGCCGTCCGCGCATCTTGATCGCCAAGCTCGGTCAGGATGGACACGACCGCGGCGCCAAAGTCGTATCGACCGCCATGGCCGACATGGGCTTCGACGTCGATATCGGGCCGCTCTTCCAGACGCCGGAGGAAGCCGCGAAGATGGCCGTGGAAAACGACGTTCACGTGGTTGCGATGAGCTCGCTCGCCGCCGGTCACAAGACGCTGTTGCCTGCGCTCCGCGACGAACTCAAGAAACTCGGCCGCGAAGATATCGTGATCGTGTGCGGTGGTGTTATTCCTGCGCAGGATTACGATTTCCTCCTAAAGAATGGTGCGAGTGCGATCTTTGGACCTGGCACCCAGATCCCGAAGAGCACGAAGCGCACGCTCGAAATCCTGCTCGAACGGCTCTGAGTTCGATTTGAGTTTAATCACTTCAACGTCGGTGATGGCTTCGGCCGTCACCGACGTTTTTGTTTTTTGGAGTGCCTGTATTGGATCAAAGTAGGGACAATGCTCCGCGTTGTCCAAAGTGGAGCAAGGTGTTTTGGAAGATGTATGGCGGATGCGTGGCATCCGGCGCGGTCAATGGCGGAGCATTGACCCTACCTTTTGCCGCCGATTTTACCTTGGGCGGTTTGCCCTAGCTGGCGGGAATTCGGTTGAGTCGTGCAGACACGTGTCCTTTGGTGAGGATGCTTTTCTATGCGTAATCCCTTTTGTGTTTCGCCGGCTTCCTTCTTCACCCGGCGTGCGTTTGGCACCGTGATCTTTTTCTTCGCGCTGAGCGGCGTTTGCTTTGCCGCTCTAGTCGAGAGCGCCGAACCGCCTTCAAAGGCCAAGGTGCTGGAGATGATGAAGCGCGCGACGACGTTCATGGTCGAAAAGGTGAGCGTGAACGGCGGTTATGTTTGGGGTTATTTGTCGGATATGTCACGGCGCTGGGGCGAAATGGAGGCGAAGAAATCCATGATCTGGATACAGCCTCCGGGCACGGGCACAATGGGGCATCTTTTTCTTGATGCGTATCATGCCACGGGCGATGAGTATTATTATCAGGCGGCGGAGAAGGTGGCGGGCGCGTTGATTCAGGGCCAGCATCCGAGCGGTGGGTGGAATTACGTGGTGGATTTTGCCGGTGAGGATTCGCTCAAGGAGTGGTACGCCACGGTGGGGCGTAACGCTTGGCGGTTGGAGGAGTTTCAGCATTATTATGGCAATGCGACGTTCGATGACGGTGGCACGGCGGAGTGTTCGAAGTTTTTTCTCCGGCTTTTTTTGGAAAAGCATGACGCGAAGTACCGGCCCGCGTTGGACAAGGCGATTAAGTTTGTTTTGGACAGCCAGTATCCGGTGGGTGGTTGGCCACAGCGTTTTCCGTTGAAGAAC
>JAYTWC010000423.1:0-5788 GCA_043743635.1 Verrucomicrobiota bacterium
CTGATCACAAAACAAGTGAGTGGTTCGGCTGATGCCAACATCAGTTTCAAAGCCATCATGAGCGAAGCCGGCGCCGTCTATCCGACGCTGGAATTGATGCACGAGCTCGGCGTGCTCGGCCGTTTCATCCCCGAATTCGACGCGCTCACCTGTCTGGTTCAACACGAGTTCTATCATCGCTACACCGCCGACATTCATACGTTGCATGCGATTCGCGAACTCGACCGAATCTTCACTGAAGCAGAACCCATCACGCTTAAATACCGACAAATTCTCCACGAGACGCCCGATCCGACCCTGCTCTACCTGATTCTATTGCTCCACGACATCGGCAAAGCCCAAGGCATCAAAGGCCACGCCGAATTCGGTGTCCGCATCGCCATTCCCCTACTCCAGCGCCTGCAAATCGACGCCGTAAACAGCGAAATTGTTACCTTTATCATCAAAAATCATCTCATCATGGCACGCTTTTGGCAGAGACGTGATGTCGATGATCCAAAAACTGCCATCGCCTTTGCGGAACAAGTGGACGACGCGGACAAACTGCGTTACCTCTATGTCCACACTTTCTGCGACGCCCGTGGCACAGCGGCCGGCCTCTGGAATGGTTACAAGGATACTCTCCACAGCTCTCTTTTCCGAACCACTCTCGAGCGCTTAATCCACGGCGAAGCCACCGACACCCGAAACTCTGAACGTACGCAACTGATGCAAAAAGAACTGCTCACCATGAAAATCCCCGGCATCGGTCAGGATGAAATCACCGCTCACTTTAATCTACTGCCGGAGCGCTACTTCATCCACGCCGACCCCACCGAGATCGCGCTGCACATCCAGATGGTGAACAAACTTCTCCACTCGATCACGGCCACCGACTCCGTCGGCTCGCTCAAGCCCATCATCGACTGGAAAGACGACCTCAACCGCAGCCTCACCGCCGTCAACGTCGTCACTTGGGATCGCGCCGGACTCTTCTACAAACTCGCCGGAGCCTTCAGCGTCGCCGGTCTCAACATCCTTGGCGCCCGCGTCATCTCACGCACCGATCATATCGCCATAGATAAATTTCACGTAGTCGAACCCGGTCGCGGTGTCGTGCAGAATCAGGCAGCAATGGAGACCTTTGCCAAAACCGTCGAACAGGCCCTTATCGGCAACCGCGATCTCTATCCTGACATCATGGCGCAGGCCGCCAAGTACAGCAGCCGTTACAGCACCACCACTCCCTCGGAAGCGCTGCACAGCTCGTTCCCTTCAACCGTCGAGGTTTATCACGAACTTTCCATGCAGCGAACCATCGTCGAGATCCAGGCGCATGACCAGATCGGCCTGCTCTACCTGCTGACAAAGACGATTTACGACCACGGCTTCGACATCACCTTTGCCCGGATCGGCACCGAACGCGGTATCGCGATCGACACCTTCTACATCGAGAACGTGAACAAAGAAGCCACGTCCGACACCGGCCGCCTGCACGCGTTGCGCGATGCCCTCACCGCCATCGTCGCCCCGCCCGCACCCGCCCCCGTTGCCAACGGCACCGCCCCAGCCACACCCACAGTGATACCGATCGAGTAAGCACGTCTGGAAGATTTGGGTCGCCGATGAACGAGCGCGTCGGCTAATTTTTTCGCCGATGCCCTCGATTCCCCGCTCGCTCATTCTGGTCACTATCGGTTTAGCCAGCTTTACCGTCAGCCGCACTGAGGCCACAGAATCATGTGAAGCAATCAAGCTCTTCCCCTTGAGCGCCGTGCGATTATCCGACGGACCATTCAAGGCCGCTCAGGACGTCGACCTCAAATACCTGCTCGCGCTCGATGTTGACCGCTTCATCGCACCCTACCGTACCGAAGCAGGCCTTACACCTAAAAAACCAAAATACCCCAACTGGGAAAGCTCCGGCCTCGATGGCCACATGGCCGGCCACTACCTGACCGCCCTCGCCCAAATGGCCGCAACCACCGGCGATGCCGAAATGCTGCGCCGCCTGAATTACATGGTCGACGAAATGGCCGAATGCCAGCGCGCCAACGGCAACGGCTACGTCGGCGGCACACCGCACAGCCGCGAACTCTGGGCCGAAGTCGCCGCAGGCAAACTCAAAGTCGACAACTTCTCGATCAACGGCAAATGGGTTCCTTGGTACAACCTGCACAAAACCTTCGCCGGTCTCCGCGACGCCTGGCTCATCGCCCACAACACCCAGGCCCGCGACATCCTCATCGCCTTCGCCGATTGGTGCGACCGCCTCGTCGCCAACCTTACCGACGAACAGATCCAAACCATGCTCCGCTGCGAACAGGGCGGCATGAACGAAGTCCTCGCCGACGTCAGCGCCATCACCGGCAACCCAAAATACCTCGCCCTCGCCCAACGTTTCTCCAACCAAGCCACGCTCGCCCCGCTCCTCAAACACGAGGACAAACTCACCGGCTTGCACGCCAACACCCAAATCCCGAAGGTCATCGGCTACGCCCGCATCGCCGAACTCGGTGGTAACCCAGCCTGGAACGATGCCGCAGAGTTTTTCTGGAACGCCGTCGTCACCCACCGCAGCGCAGCCTTCGGCGGCAACAGCGTGCGCGAACACTTCAATCCCTCGGAGGATTTTTCCTCGATGATAGAAACACGCGAAGGACCCGAGACATGCAACACCTACAACATGCTCCGGCTTTCCGCACAGTTATTCCGCCACGATCCCGATCCACGCTATCCCGCCTATTACGAACGCGCCCTTTTCAACCACATCCTCTCGTCGCAACACCCCGTGCACGGCGGCTTCGTCTACTTCACCCCGATCCGTCCCCAGCACTACCGAAACTATTCGCAACCGACTGAATGCTTCTGGTGCTGCGTCGGCACCGGCATCGAGAACCACTGCAAATACGGTGAATTCATCTACGCTCACACCAACGACGCACTGCTCGTCAACCTGTTCATCGCCTCCGAACTCAACTGGACCGCGCGCGACCTGAAGCTGCGACAAGAAACCGCCTTCCCCGACGAAGAACGCACCTGCCTTATTTTTTCCCTCAAAAAGCCGCAAAAACTCAGCCTCCGCCTGCGTGCGCCCGCGTGGGTGAAAACCGGCGGCCTCGCCATTCGTATCAATGGCAAACCCGCTAAACTTTCCGCCGCAACCAACGGCTATGTCATCATCGATCGCGAATGGTTCGACGGCGACCGCGTCGAGGTCGACCTCCCCATGACCACCACGATCGAGCCGCTGCCCGACAAATCGGGCTACGTCGCGGTCTTGCACGGCCCCATCGTACTCGCCGCAAAAACGCCCACCGAACACCTCACCGACCTCATCGCCAATGACGGTCGCATGGGCCACCGCACCGAGGGCGCGCTTCTACCGCTCGACCGCGCCCCGATGCTGGTCGGTGATGTTAGCCAAATGGCCGAACAAGTCATAACCGTTAAAGGAAAGGCCATGACCTTTTCCGCAGGTAAGTTGATCCAGCCCGCCGCCGCCAAAAACCTCGAGCTCGTCCCCTTCTTCCGCATCCACGATTCCCGGTACATGATCTACTGGCGATCCGTCACGGCCGAGAAATACACCGCGCTCGTCAACGAAATCGAAACTCAAGAAAAGATACGGCTAGCCCTCGAAACCAGAACCATCGATCAGATTAATCCAGGCGAACAGCAACCCGAAATCGAACACGCCTATGCCGGCGAAGGTTCCGCTACCGGCGAATTCCAGGGCCGCCATTGGCGTGACTCGAACCAATGCTTCGGCTACACATTGAAGAACAAACCTAACACCGGCGGTGAACTCATCATCACCTATTTGGCCGCCGAAAAGAACCGTGAATTCAACCTCGTCGTGAACGATCAATTCGTTGCCACCGTCGCTCTCAACGGAGGCGAACCCGACCGCTTCGTTGACGTCACCTATCCGATTCCTGATGCCATGGTCGGAGCCGACGGATTGCTAAAAATTGAATTCCTCGCCAAAGTCGGATCGCGCACCCACTCGATCTACGGAGTCCGCCTCCTACGCACAGCTCAATAACTACTCGCCATGGACAGCGTGAAGCCCCACCTCGAAAATCTCCCTGCGTCACCCGCAACACTCTCAACCGACGCCCTTGATCCAAGGGCACTGACTGTCCTTTATCGTATCAGTTCTCTCATCGGCCGGACTGAGGATCCGCAAAGCGCGCTCCGCAGCATCCTTGCCGAAATTATCGCCACGCTCCACGCCACCAGCGGTTCGATCGCATTGCTAAATCCCGATACTGGCATGCTCGAAATCGAGGTTCAACAAGGACTGCCGCCCGACATCGGCGAACTCGGTCTCCGCCTCGGACAGGGCGTGACCGGCTGGGTCGCCTTTCACGGACGCCCACAACTCGTCCGCGACGTGAAGGCGGATCCTCGCTACATCGCACTCCGACCGGAAATTCGCTGCGAAATGGCCGCGCCGCTGGAAGAAAACGGCCAGACGCTCGGCGTCATCAACGTCGACCACGACACCGTGGGAGGCTTTACCGAACCAGACCTTAAACTCCTCCTTCTCTGCACCCGAGAAGCCTCCGCCGTCATGACCCGGCTCTGGCAACTCCGTCAATTGCGCGGAAAAGCCCGGCAGTTTGAAACCTTGATCGCCATCGGCCGCTCACTCGTGACCAAGGTCGAACCGCAAGACCTTTTCGACTCCATCACCCGCGATACGCGCCAGATCATGCAATGTCGCGCCTGCGCACTCTATCTTTACGACGAAACAACTGAAATCGTTAAACCGGCCTCGCTAGCCAACATCACGCTCGGCGTGCTGGGCCGCGATCTGCCGCTCGACTCCTGTTTCGTCGCGGCTGTCATCCACACCCGCAAACAACTCGAATTCGCCAACATCCAGAGCCCGGAATTCCTCGATTTGATCGACCTTCCTCGCGAGCCCGAACTGCGCACCGTCCTCGCGACGCCCGTGATGTTCGAAGACGAAGTACTCGGCGTACTCGCCATATTTACCGACCACGTTCACCGCTTCAACAACGACGAACGACGCCTTGCCGCCGGGCTCGCGAGTCTCGGTGCCGTCACTCTGCAAAACTCGCGCCTCTATTCGCGCGTGTTTCAAAGCGAGGAATCGCTCCGCAAAAACGAACAGCTCACCACGCTCGGACTGCTTGCCGCCGAAATCGCGCACGAAATTCGAAACCCGCTCACCGTCATCAAACTCCTCTACGGCAACCTTGGCCTCGAGTTCGCCGAAGACGACATACGCCGGACCGACGTACGTGTTATCAGCGAAAAAATTGACCAACTAGAAGCTATCGTCTCACGCGTGCTCAATTTCGCCAAAGCACCGTCGAGCCTGCACTCGCGCTGGCCCATCGCAGAGTTGATCGAGGACACCATTGTCCTCATCCGGCTGAAACTCACTCAAAGTAAAATCCATCTACGTTTCGAACCACCCGCCACGCCCCTTTTCGTCGATGTACACAAAGGACAAATTCAACAAGTCCTGCTCAACCTCCTGATCAACTCCACTCAGGCCATGCCCGAAGGCGGCCAGATCAACATCGCCTGCCGCGCCGAAGATCGTAACGGCTCCCGTGTCACCCATATCGACATTTCGGATACAGGCCGTGGCGTCCCCGAGGCGTTACGCGAGAAAATCTTCGACTCCTTCCTCTCCGGCCGCCCCGACGGCACCGGTCTGGGCCTCGCCATCGCGAAACGCATCCTGCTCAGCCACCACGGCGATATCACCCTGCTGCAATCCAACTCGTCCGGCACCACAATGCGCCTGACCGTGCCGCTCGTCTAA
>JAYTWC010000424.1:0-3075 GCA_043743635.1 Verrucomicrobiota bacterium
CGCCCTTGAAATCGCCCTCTCAAACACGGACAGCCACGGCGGACTGTCCCTACCCAACAAACACCGCATATTTATGGGTTTGAACGCAACTTGGTATCAAACCACAACAGCTTTGATCTGCCCATCACCCTCACCGAAGCCGACTTCCTCGATCTCGACGAAGCCGAACTAGTCAAACCACGCCAAGACAACGGCGATCTGCCAGTCATCAAGATGTTGCACCTCACGCCCGACAGCAAAGCGATCGATCAAGGCGTCAACGTCGGCCTGCCTTTTAATGGAAATGCGCCCGACCTCGGTGCCTTCGAAACGGACGCCAAACCTCGGCCCATCATTCCTTGAGAAGAAGGATCGAACCGCTCAAAGCTTGAGCTTCGCAGGCGACTGACTTCCATCGCCGCGTGCCGACCGAAACCCGCGAAGTTCGTCCCTTTTCCAAACCGCGCCACGTGCTGGCCGCAGAGGGTTATATTCTCGCCGTACCCGCCGACTGGAACCTGCTATCGCCCGGCGATGCCGCGCTCAGCCGACGCATCAAACAAGACGGCCCGACCTGGACGATGGTTGAGGTCAAAGGGCGAAAACGTTTTTCCAAAGGCATCTGGGCTCCGGCCGCACGCATCGAAGCCTTGCGAGCCGAACTACTCGCTGAGCGCAAAGATCCTTCCTACCAACGCAAACTCGATGCTGGCCGCAAGCGCCGCGCGGCGGAGCAAGTTGTCTATGCTGAGGATTTTCGCGGAGCCGTGCTTGCCTGCCTGGATTTCCATCCAACGCACGCCGCGAAGGCCGAGCTGATGTCACACCTCATCGCTGACCACGCCGTACCCGTGGGCAGCGGCACCGTGGCACGTACCGAACGAATCCCTATCGACGAACGCGCCGGAGCTGCCATCATCGCATGGATGCGCCACCAGACGACCGGCTACGACCGCATGGCTATCCCGCTGGTGAAGGGAAAGCGCCGCGAAGTACGCCGCATGTTGGCTCAACGTTCGATCCAGTTGCTCAAAGGCTATCGCCAAGGTCTCCCCATCGACGAAACCAATTGCCCACTGACTCAAGCACTCAAAAAACTCTGCCCGCCAGCGTCGATGACCGCGCAATCACCACCATCACCAGCGCAAGGCACATTGTTTTGAAAAACGGCTGTATAGTCGCTTGGCAACGGGCGCGCTTTCTGGTCCGAGTAGTCGAATGAATCACCGCACCAAAGCAGAATATTTTATCCGTGGCATCACAGGCGGCTTTGTTGAAGCCACTGAAGTCATCGCCTGGGCCGACGAAGTCATCGTCGCCGCCGCGAAAACCGAAGATTGGATGCTCGAAATTTCCTCAAGCGGTCCCGACGATCGCATGTCGATTCTTCATCAACTGCACGAGGTCAAAGGTGACATCGACGAAGCCGCGCTCGCTGAAATGCTCAAGGGCAAGGTCTGAAAACGGGCTGTTCGAGGTAGGGCGGATTATCCTTAATCCGCCGCCGCCAAATTTGGCCCAACCGGCGCGTTAAGGATAACGCGCCCTACAACGAACCTTTAAATACACCTAAGCACGGGGGCTTATGGCGTTTTTTGGCGCCACCGGCACATGAGCCGCTTGGCGCATCACTTCGGCCATGGAGATGCCGCGTTCGTGCGCGATGGTATTGAGGCGAGTTTGTTCAGTCACACTGAGACGAGTGACACGGTCCGTGCCGTCACGGTCCACCCATTTCACCTGGTGAACTTTCTGCCGTGAGGCCTTCACCAGATCACGAAGAAACGTTGGCTCGTCGATTTCGGATTTGATTTCTTTTTCCATGGGCGAGTCGGCGAACAGTTATTTACCGTGACACTGCTTGAACTTCTTACCGCTACCGCAAGGACATGGTTCGTTGCGACCAACCTTGGGTGCTTCGCGACGGATGGTGACGGTGGGGAGCACGATTTCCTCTTCAGGTGAAGCCGACGGCGCCTCTGAACTACCACCGCTTGTCACCGTGGTGCTCACTTGCACACGCGGAGCCGCAGGCGCGTTTTCAGGCCCCTGCGTTTTGGCGCTGCGACTGAGGAGCGAGAGCATATTTTCGAACGACTGCAGGTTACTCGCGCTGCGGAAGAGGCTCGTGCAAATCTGCAATCGCACATTGTTCATCAACTCTTCGAAATAGACGTAGGCCTCGTTCTTGTATTCAACAAGTGGATCTTTTTGTCCATAACTGCGTAGGCCAACGGACTGGCGCAAGCTTTCCATCTCGGTGAGATGTTCCTGCCAGTGATGATCGATCGCACTGATGACGTTGTAGCGCTCAAGCGAACCAAGTGCTTCAGGAATCTCAACGGATTCTTTGATCGCATAGGATTCCTTGATGCGACCTACGATGAGTTCGAGGTGCTTCTCCAGATTGTTCTCGGCAAGCTCTTCCTTCTTAAGCGTAACCGGGAAATGCATATTCGCCCAGCCGACGAAGCTGTCGAGTGCCGCAGGCGTGGGCCCTCCCTTTTCGCCGAAGCCCGTGTTTTCAAGGCGCGCTGCAATTTCCTCACTGACCTGCTCGAAAATGATTTCTTTAGGACGATCGGCGTGGATGGCAGCGTTGCGGATGCCGTAAACGACTTCGCGCTGCTTGTTAAGCACGTCATCGTACTGGAGCAAACGTTTGCGAGCGGAGAAGTTTTGCTGCTCAACTTTTTTCTGCGCACTTTCGATCGAGCGGTTTAGCCATGGATGTTCGAGTTCTTCGCCTTCCTTCATCGCGCCTTCCATCATGCGCGAGGCAAGGTTGCCTTGGAGGAAGAGGCGCATGAGTTCGTCTTCGAGTGAGAGGAAAAACTTCGTCAAACCCGGATCGCCCTGACGCGAGCAACGGCCGCGCAACTGGCGGTCGATACGGCGTGACTGGTGGCGCTCGGTGCCGATCACATATAAACCGCCAATTTCACGCACGCCTTCGCCGAGTTTGATGTCGGTGCCACGACCGGCCATGTTGGTCGCGATGGTGACGGCGTTGCGCTGTCCGGCACGGGCGACGATATCGGCTTCCTGCTGGTGATATTTGGCGTTGAGAACGGTGTGAATGACGCCGGCGCGCTT
>JAYTWC010000425.1:0-2564 GCA_043743635.1 Verrucomicrobiota bacterium
CGCTCTTCGACCGGCGTGCTTTTTTCCGTACCGGTGGTGATTGCGGGAAGCGAACCGGTGCGCGCCTGGCTGCGTGAAAAACACATTCGTGCCGTGGCAACGACGCCCTCCGCGACTGCGCTTTATACCGAGACGGATTTGCGTGGTCCATTGGCGATCGTGATGGGCAGCGAGCAATATGGCCTGAGTGATTTCTGGCTGAAAGAAAGCGATGCCCAAGTCCGCATTCCGATGGAGGGTCAGGCTGACTCGCTTAACGTCGCCATGGCCACGATTATTACCCTCTTTGAGGCAGTTCGGCAACGGGGATAACGAGCAAAGCTGAAGACCTGACCTGCGCCACATGAGTTTTCCCGATGATTTGGATGATTTTCCTGATTTTTCCGGCAACTCGTGCTTGCTTCCGCGGCGCGGCGCGCATCACGTTGCAGAGTCGTCGCCTGAACCCCGCAGGTCGATAACCGGTAGGGACCGGTTGCTTTACCACTTAATTTAATCACTAAAAATACCATGTCCAAAGCCGCCCCCGCAAAAACCGCCTCAGCCGTCGCCGTCGTTCCCGGCCGCGACAAAAATATCGAACTCGCGCTCTCTTCCATCACTAAACAATTCGGCGAAGGCTCGATCATGCGTCTCGGCAGCAATGCCAAGATGAAGGTTGAAACACTCTCCACCGGTTCGCTCGCGATCGATCTTGCGCTGGGCGTCGGCGGTTTGCCCAAAGGCCGAATCATCGAAATCTACGGGCCAGAATCTTCCGGTAAAACCACCTTCTGTTTGAGCGTGATTGCCGAAGCGCAAAAGCAAGGCGGCCTCGCTGCGTTCATCGATGTTGAACACGCGCTCGATCCGAAATACGCACGCGTCGTCGGCGTGAAACTTGATGACCTGCTCGTTTCCCAACCTGATTCTGGAGAGGATGCGCTCAACATCATGGAGACGCTTATCCGTTCGAACTCCATTGACGTGATCGTGCTAGATTCCGTTGCGGCCCTTATCACTAAGGCTGAACTTGATGGCCAAATGGGCGACATGACCATGGGCAGCCAGGCTCGCCTCATGTCCCAGGCGATGCGCCGCCTTACTGCGGTCGTCAGCAAGACGAATTGTGTGTGTATTTTCACCAATCAAATCCGCGAAAAAATCGGTGTCATGTTCGGTAGCCCTGAAACCACCTCGGGCGGCCGTGCGCTTAAGTTTTTCTCATCGGTGCGCGTGGATATCCGCCGCAAAGATCAGATTAAAACGCCCGATGGAAAGGTCATCGGTAACCGAACCAAGATCAAGATAGTAAAAAACAAAGTGGCTCCTCCGTTCACCGAAGTCGAATTCGACATCATGTACGACGAAGGCATTTCGAAGATCGGTTCGCTCCTCGATCTCGGCCTCGAGCACAAAATTCTCGAAAAGAAAGGCGCTTGGATTGCCTATGAAGGCGCGTTGGTTGGCCAGGGTCGCGACGCCGCCAAAGCGGCGCTTAAGGAAAAGCCGGAGCTCGCGGAGAAAATCTCCAAAGCCATCCTCGAAAAAGTCACCATCACCGGTGGTGCCACCGTCACGGGCGGCGACGCTGAATAAATCTGCGTTTTAGTCGGATGTTACACCGATCCCGTTCTTATTTCACGAGCCGCAAAGCCTTTTTAGGCCTTGCGGCTTGTTTGTTTGCCGGGTTCTCCGCGCAGCCGGTGGTCGCTGAATCAAGCGACAGCGTACCTCAACTCCTCTCCACGACGAATGGGAAAGGTCGCAGTTGGGCAACCAAGGCCGAATTGAAAAATGCAGCCGACGCCGGCGATGCCAAAGCTTGCCTGCAATATGGTGATGCGCTTCTCCGTGGTGAGGGAATGGCGAGAGACGCCATGCAAGCGGTTCGTTATTTGACGCAGGCTGCTGAAAAGGGTGAACCCAACGCCTCATTTCGCCTCGGCAAACTCTATGACGACGGCGAACTAGCGCCAAAAGACTACGTCAAAGCCTTCGATTATTACACTGAGGCCGCCAAAGCTGGCGTGTGTGAAGCCCAGTATAATCTGGGCGTCATGCATGTCAGTGGCCGCGGGGTGAAACGTGATTATGTGGAAGGTCTCGCCTGGCTCATTTTAGCGACGAAGAATGGTGCGGGTGGAGATGGTGAAAAGCAGACACGTGAACATTTAACTAAAAATAATCGCCAAAAACAAATTACTGCAGCGGAGCAGCGCGCAGCTGAAATTCAAAAGGATATTTCTGGTGCTGGTTTTAGTGCCGGCGAGCTACCGCCTGTTTCCGGCCCTGTTCCCTCGATCCTATCACAGAGTCGTGTGGAGATTTCCGGCAGCGGCCCCGGCAAAATTAGTCTTTCACTCCCGTCCTCAACGCTACCCGATCTTGGCAAAACACTCGAAGATCGCCGCCGGATCACACGCGAACAAAGCCCCCCGGTGAGTCTTGTCACCCCTCGGCAGACCATTAAAGACTGGCCGACGCTGGTCGATCTTCGGGATGAAGCTGATAAAAAGAACCCCGTCGCCCTTTGGGGCCTCGGAAAGGTTTATTTTGACGGCACGCTTGTTCCCTATGATCCG
>JAYTWC010000426.1:0-2581 GCA_043743635.1 Verrucomicrobiota bacterium
CGCCGATCTGCGCGGTCACAAAGTGATCGTGGTTCGGGGAAGCTATACCTACCAGTGGACGGTGACACAGGGTTTCGGCGATAACGTGATTCAAGTCGCGGACCTGACCGAAGGCGTTCGTCGTCTGGCCAGTGGCGATGGCGACTGTCTACTGGCAAAACAGCTCAACACCTTTGCCGCAATGCAGGCGGCCGGAGTCAAAAACATCGAGGTGCGCGGACCGCCGATCGCGGAATTACTGCAGGACCTCTGCATCGCAGTGCGGGGCGGAAATCGCGATCTGCTCGCCGCGATGAACGAGGGGCTTTTTCAACTGAAACAAACCGGCGAGCTCGACGGAATCTACGAACACTGGCTCGGCCTTTTAGATCCTGATAATAGTTCGTTCATGCGCTACGGACGCGCCATCGGACTCGCGGCGGCCATCGTTGCGCTACTAGCGGGCGTCGCGTGGGCCGCACATGTGATACAAATTCGTCGCACACGGGCACGGCTGGCAGAGATCGAAATTCGCGTGAAAGAACGTACGGAAGAGCTGGCGGCGGCCAAAGCGCGATTTGAAGCCGTGGTCACGAATACGCCAGCCGCGATTTTTTTAATGGACCCGCATGATAAAACGACCTCGGGCCGAATCGTCGATTGCAACGAGACCGCATGCCGCATGCACGGCTACCGGCGAGACGAATTGATCGGCCAATCCATTAATCTGATACGCATCGAGACGATTTCGCCGGAGGAATTTACCACCATCGCGTCCGAATTGCGGGCGAAGAGTAAGAGCAAGCGCAACGGCATCTGCCATCATCGTTGCAAAGACGGTGCTGTCCTCAATATCGAGTTTTATTCAACGCTGATTCAGATCGACGGTCAGGAATGCGTGCTCGCGGTTGATCTCGATGTGACGGAGCGCATTCGCGCCGAGACGGCCTTCAGGCGAAATGAAGAATTTCAGCGGCTGGTCCTGCGTGCGACGAACGACGGCATCTTCGACTGGGATATCGTCTCCGACCAATTTACGCTCAGTGCCCACGGCTGGCAGATGCTCGGTTTATCCGAAACCGAAGTTCCGATGAACCGAAAAGACTGGTGGAACCGCCTCCATCCGGACGATCAAAAACAGGCTGCCAATTTGCTGGAGCAACACCTGCGGGAAGGCGTTCCCTTTGTTCATACCGCACGTTACCTTCATGCAAATGGTTCGGTACGATGGCTGCTTTGCCGGGCCGACACCCTGCGTAATACCACCGGACAGCCGATGCGCATGATCGGGAGTTACTCCGACGTGACGGACCAAAAGCGCACCGACGAAGAGCTGCAACTCTCGCGCCGGTTACGCGCCATGGGCGAGCTGGTCGGCGGCATTGCCCACGAATTCAACAATCTGCTTACCCCGATCTTGCTGCAGGGAAGTTTGCTCGCGGAGAGCGCCACTCAGTCCCCCGAATCTGCCGACCAAATCGATACCGTCCTCGATGCCGCACGACGAGCTCAAGCGCTGACGCGGCAATTGCTGCAATTCGGCCGATCCCAAGACACGGACCCGGTGCCTCAATCGTTGAGCGCGGTCGTGGATGGAACCCTCAGCTTGGTTCGCAGCACGATTGATCGAAGGATCGATGTGCGCTTGGAACAGGAGTCAACGTTGCCGCTCGTCCGACTCAACTCAGTCACGTTCGGCCAGGTCGTGATGAACTTAGTCTTAAACGCGCGCGATGCTCTGATGGAAAAAGTAACGATCGCGCCGCCCAACTGGAAACCGCAACTAACCGTTCGGCTGGCAACCTGCAATGTACCCGATCGCGGCGTTCGCAACGTTACCCGCGATTCAAGCAACCGGCCGTGGGTGCGACTCAGCGTAGTCGATAACGGTGCAGGTATGTCTCCGGAAGTTCGGGAACGGATTTTTGAACCATTCTTTACCACCAAGACCGTGGGACAAGGCACAGGACTCGGGCTTCCCATGGTTTGGCACGTGGTCGAGGCCCTCGGCGGCTGGGTGGAAGTCGAGTCGGTCACCCAGCGTGGAACGGAATTCAAACTCTACCTACCCGTAACAACGGACTCCACCGCCGACGAATCGAAACCCAACATTACCGACAAAAACGACATACCAACAGTCAGGCGTCGGCTCTTGCTGGTGGAAGACGACGAACCGGTTGGAAGTACTCTTCTGCGTGTATTGCAAAGATTGGGGCACGAAGCCACGTGGGTTCGCAGTGGCGACGAAGCGCAAACCCGTTTTAAAGAAAATCCAGCCAACACTTACGATGCCGTGTTTACGGACTTAAACATGCCGGGCCTAAGCGGAGAAGCGCTGGTGACGTGGGTGCGTGCGTCCGGCTTTGCAGGGAAAATTGCCGTATTGAGTGGGAATATTCCGACCGATGTCGAAGCGCGCCTGCGGAAAATGGAGGATGTGGTTTTGTTGATGAAACCGTTTGAGCTCGATCGCATTAAGTTTCTACTGGCGAACCTTTGGTCCACCTAAAGTGGTTAAGATTAAACAATAGGCGCTCCCATGAAAGCGCCTTCCTTAGGCTTTCTCGCTCAAATTCCTAAATGTCGCCGCACAGGATCGAGA
>JAYTWC010000427.1:0-1719 GCA_043743635.1 Verrucomicrobiota bacterium
CCGACGTCGCCGAGCATGCGCCCGGCCGCCGCTGTGATTCCGCCGACAACCGCGATCGAAATCAAGATGCCCAACGCGAACAAGAGCGCGTAGCCAAATGCCTGTCGCGTCGTCACCTCTTTGCGCTCGACGATAAACCCCACCACGAGCGGAATGCTCGCCAAATGACACGGGCTCAACACAAGGCTCGCCATACCCCACCCAGCAGCGGCCAACACCGCCAGCCAGGGCGCGCCAGCCATCGCATCACTCAACCAAGTGAAGATCGCGTCCATCAACTCAATTGGCTTTGGCGGTCGGTTCCGTTAACGCAACTCCGAGCTCTTTCCATTTTGCGAGAATATCTTTCTTCGCCATGAAACCTTCATGGCGAGCCAGCTCCTTACCATTAGCGGCGAAGAATATTTGCGTAGGAATCATCCGGATACCGTACGGTTCACCGGCCTTTTTATTTTCCCACACGTCGATGAAAACCACTTCGAACTGCCCGGTGTACTCCTGTGTGAGCTCGGCCAGAATCGGTTTCATTTGTTTACAAGGAATACACTTCCCTGCACCGAGATCGACCAAGCGGGGAAGCGCCGGTGCATCGGCCGCTCCAAGAGCCAGGCCCACCGAAAATACGAAAATGAGGATCAGCAACTTCATAAAAAGCAACGGGCTTCAGCCCATGAGTTGTTTCGCCTCGTCGACCGTAGGCACGCGGCCGGAAAGCTTAACTAGACCGTCAACTACAAGCGCCGGCGTACTCATTACCTTGAAGCTCATGATCTGCTTCAGGTCGGTGACCTTTTGAAGCTCATACGGAGTTCCGAGCGCCTTCGCAGCTTCATCGGCCACAGCAGCGAGTTTCTGGCATTTGGCACATCCTGTGCCGAGGATTTGAATTTTCTTCATGATAGATAAAGGTTCGGTATTGACGCCATTTCAGAGAACGAGATTGAAAAGATAGCCGACGAGCAGGATGCCGCTAGCAACGACTCCAAAGAAGGTTGCGATCAGTCGTGGCTTGAGCACCTGGCGCAGAATGATCGCCTCGGGCAGCGACAGCCCGATCACCGACATCATAAACGCCAGCACCGTGCCGAGCGCCGCACCCTTGCCGAGCAGAGCCTGAACCACAGGGATGATGCTCGCCGCATTCGCATACATTGGCACGCCGAGCAAAACCGCAACCGGCACCGACCACCAAACATCGCGACCCATGATCGAGGCCATAAAGTTTTCCGGCACGAAACCATGGACGCCCGCGCCCACCGCGATACCGAGCAGCACATACAGCCAGACACGGCCAACGATCTCGCGCACCGCCGTTGCGCCCGCCTGCAAACGTTCGCCCCAGCCAAACACGGGGATCTCAGCACCCTCAGCGGCGTCAGCGTGAGTGCCGTTCTCATACACCCACGACTCAACCTGCTTTTCCAAATGGAGCCGCCCCAACGTCCAGCCAGCGACAATCGCGATGATCAAGCCCATGCCGAGATAAAGCCCGGCGACTTTCCAGCCAAACATGCCGAAGAGCAGAACCAGCGCGACTTCATTGACCATTGGCGCCGAGACCAGAAACGAAAACGTCACCCCGAGCGGCACGCCCGCTGTCACGAAACCGATGAAAATCGGAACTGCTGAACAGGAGCAAAAAGGCGTCACCGTACCCAGCAACGCGGCGAGCACATTCCCCACCGATTCACGCCGCCCCGCCAGCAACCGCCGTGTGCG
>JAYTWC010000428.1:0-2820 GCA_043743635.1 Verrucomicrobiota bacterium
GACGGACGCCTTTGGTCCGGCAATCAACGCCTTTTCGGCGGCGAACCGCTCCGTCTTCTGGGCGACGGCGGCTACGAACATCCCATGCGCGCTGCCCGCATCCGCGACTGCCTCGCCCCGCTCGAACACGCCACGTCCCGCGACCTCCTCAGCGTGCAACTCGATGACCAAGCACCCTACCTCGAACGCTGGCATCAACTTCTCCTCCGCGTCATCACCCCTGACGCCGTCGCCAACCACAAAGACCGCGCCAAATTCCGCACCGCCGCCGAAGAGTGGCAAGGCCGTGCCACCACCGACTCCGTCAGCTACCGCCTTGTTGCCGGCTTCCGCCAACACGTCATCGAACGTGTCCTGCCGGTCGTCTTTGAACCCTGTTACGATGTGTATCCTGACTTCAACTACCGTCGCTTTCACTACGAACCCGCACTTTGGGAAATGGTGAACCAAAAGCCCCCCCACCTCCTCGGCCAAGACTACGGTTCCTGGGACGACCTCCTCCTCGATGCCGTGGACGACGTCATGAAGGACATCGATGCCGAACATGTCGCCATCGCCCGCGCCACCTGGGGCACGCACAACTGCGCGAAAATTCGCCACCCTCTTAGTCAGGCCTTTCCCGGCCCGCTGGGCCACTGGCTCGATATGCCTGCCGATCCTCTCGCCGGAGACAACAATATGCCTCGCGTGGTGAAACCCACTGCGGGCGCTTCGGAGCGCTTCGTCGTTTCCCCCGGCCACGAAGCTGACGGCATTTTCCACATGCCCGGCGGCCAAAGCGGCCATCCGCTTTCGCCCTTTTATCGCGCAGGCCACAAAGCTTGGGTAAACGGAGAAGTCACGCCCTTCCTGCCCGGGCCGACCGCACACACGCTCACGCTGACGCCGTCACACTAACTGAACACCACACCTATTCCACAATCGTGCATTTCATCGCTTGTGGCCTCTGTTCCTTAAAACAGTCGGAGCATATGCCATGGGTGAACTTAAGCCCGCTGCGGGCGGCGAGATAATCCTCAACCTTCTGCCAGTATCCGTCGTCGTCCCGGACTTTTTTGCACCAGGCGCAGATCGGCAACAAACCGGTTAACGTCTGCACTTCGGCCAGAGCGTTCGAGAGCTCTTCGTTACGCAGCTGAAGATTCGCCACAAGAATACCGACAAAAAGTGCCACCATGAAGAAGCTCACTTCAAAGTCGCTCACGGCCTGCAGCCAGAACTGCACTTGAGTCCAGCCATTCACGACACAGAGCGTGGCCAGCACCAGTCGGAAACCGTGGAAAATCGTGTGTAACAAAAAGGCATTCGCCGGAGCCACCAGCGAGAACCAAAAAGCCTTCGGTGCTTTCCTCAGGGCCAAATAGGAACCCATAGAAAGTGCCATCCAGACCACTCCGTTAAAAACCATTCGCCACTGAGAAGGCTGATCCAGTGCGAGAAAATAAATCAAGCCCAGCCCATGAAGCACCACGGCCGCAGCCACCGGTGCCCAGCGAGTGGAAAGCCCCGCCGTTTTTCGCGTCCCAAGAAAAAGGCCTGCATGGCCCACCGTCACCAGCACAGTGGGAACCATTCGACCCACTCCATAAGGCAGGATCTGACGAGCCGCGAAAAATGCATCTGCCACAACCATGACCCAGGCAGAAAACATCCAAAAACCCATGGCCGCCGAACGGCCCTGCCGCAGCCAGTAATGGGTGATTAGACAGGCCAGAATCGTGACAATAACAATATTGCTAAGGTAGGTGACGGTCTCTTGGGCCATGTTGATCGACCACAATCACGACAAAATCGCCCCGCTGAAAAGAGATTTCTGCACGGTGGCCTCATTCTTAAGCCAAACTTCATCTACACCCCTCCTCGATTTCGATCGAACGTGAGGCAAATTTTCCATTGAGATCACGCGGTTTTCGACGCTAGCTCAACACAACAACCACTCCGGCATGGCAAAAAAAACCAAGAGCTACACCGTCTACTTCGCCAGCGAGCTCTTCAGTCTCAAACACCTCATCGGCAACGCCTATCTGGCTGAGGCCATTTACGATAAATCGCACGGACGCTACCTTTGCGTGCTGCCACAAAACCTCGAGCAACGCGGCAACACCGCCCAGTCGATCCGCGACCAAGACATTCTCACCCTCCTGCGCTGCGACCTCGGCCTCTTCAACTACGACGGCACCGAACTTGATTCCGGCACCGTCGTGGAATTCATGTTCGCGAAGTTTGCCGACATCCCCTCGGTCATCCTGCGCAGCGACTTCCGCCATGGCGGCGACCAACGCGGCGATCCGTGGAACCTCATGACGAGTTTTTATCCACGCACCGCCAACGTCGTTGTCGATAGTCTTGGTCTTTACAAATCCGCCTTAAAAAACCGGCGCGCCAAACCGCTCGACGAAATCCTCCGCCTCGCCGGACAACACAGCACCGCCGATGCGCAGGCGATGTGCGAGCGCATTGCCGAAGCCTGCGTACGCGCCCTCGACCGCGTCGTCGCCATCGATCCCGTCATGCCGAAACACTTGCGAGAGGAAATTTACAACTGGCTCGCAATCATGCCGGCCTTTCGCGGCAAGGAAAAAGCCCTGCGCAAAGAGCTCGATGAAATCCTTGCGCATAAGGCCGAACGCGGCCTGCTCTGATTTTTCATTCAACCGTTTCGCCCATGCCCCTGCACCTGCTCGACCACCCACTCGCAGCCCACGTGCTCACGTTGCTGCGCGAAAAATCCACGCCTCCCGCACAGTTCCGCACACTCTGCCACCAGCTCTCGCTCCTGCTTGCACTCGAAGCGACACGAAACCTTACCACCAAAGAACA
>JAYTWC010000429.1:0-4433 GCA_043743635.1 Verrucomicrobiota bacterium
AAAATCGCGCAAGAACTCGGTGCCCGCGTCGTGCTCGTGGCAGAGAAAGGGTATGGACGCGCAATATTAGGCGGAATCATGGCGGCTCGTGGAAAGTACATTCTGATGGGTGATGCCGATGCGAGTTACAATTTTGCTCAAGCCGACCGCTTCCTTGAGAAATTGCGTCAAGGATATGATGTTGTCATGGGGAACCGATTCACAGGGGAAATCTTGCCAGGTGCCATGCCGTGGAAAAACCGCCATATCGGAAATCCATTGCTCTCAGGTATTGGTCGACTTTTTTTCGGCTGTAACATCGGCGATTTTCACTGTGGTCTGCGTGCCTTTTCAAAGGCGTGTGCCGAGCGCCTAAATCTACGCACGAACGGCATGGAATTCGCATCTGAAATGGTCATTAAGGCCACGCTCTTTAAAGAACGAATGACCGAGGTGCCTACAACACTACGGCCTGACGGACGAAGTCGGCCACCCCATTTAAGGCCGTGGCGCGATGGATGGAGGCATATGCGTTTCATGTTACTCTTTTCACCTCGATGGCTTTTCCTTCAGCCTGGGATCATTTTGATGGTTATCAGTTTAATATTAAGCCTGCTGCTCGTTCGAGGAACGGTGGCGGTAAATTCGATTAATCTGGATGTGCATACATTATTTTTCACCGCGATCGCTTTCCTGATTGGTTTTCAATCAGTCGTTTTTGCAGTCCTGACCAAAGTATTTGCCATACAATTTGGTTTATTGCCGCCGGATCAGGAATTCAGTCGATGGATGCGTTATATCAATCTCGAAAAAGGCATCGTGTGCGGAAGTTTGATCATACTCTGTGGTTTTGCCCTTTCGCTGCATGCCGTGGGACTATGGCGGAGCCATGACTTTGGGACGTTAACCCCTGGGGCGCTTTTACGCTGGGTAATCCCAGGAGGAGTGATGCTCACGCTCGGTTGCCAAGTCATGCTTGTCAGTTTTTTCCTGAGCATCTTAGGACTTTCATTAAAGCGTTAATTGGTCCTAACCGAAAAGACGGCCGGCGCCCCGCCAAAATCGTGTGATTTCGTCTGGAGTTTCTAGAAAAATACCGAAGACAAATTCAGCGTGCGTTCTGCCATCTTTCGGAAACAATTCGGATTCTTTTCTCATGCGCTTCTACAAATACCACGCTCTCGGCAACGACTACATCGTGCTCAATCCTGCGGATTTCCCCACGTGGAAGCCCGCGCCCTCGCTCGAACAGATTCGCGTGGTCTGCCATCGCAATTTTGGCGTTGGTTCCGATGGCATCCTCTGGGGCCCCGTGCCCTCGCAGAAAAGCGAATTTGGTCTGCGCATTTTTAACCCCGATGGTTCTGAGGCCGAGAAAAGCGGTAACGGACTGCGCATTTTCTCCCGCTATCTCTGGGATCAAGGACTGGTTAAGAATCCAACCTTTACAATCGAGGTACCTGGTGGCCATGTAAAGACCGTCATTAAGGACGAAGGCAAACTTATCACGATAGCGATGGGTTCGGTGAGTTTCGACAGCGCAAAAATCCCGGTGAACGTCGCCGGTGCCCCGCGCGAGGTGCTCAACGAAAAAATCACCATCCTCGACCGCGAATTCAACTACTGCGCGGCAACAATCGGCAATCCGCATTGCGTGATTCCGCTGGCCGAAATCTCCCCTGAGCTCGCGCACAAGTACGGCCCGCATTTCGAGGTGCATCCGAATTTCCCGCGCAAAACCAACGTCCAGTTTCTAAAGGTGCGCGATCGAAATAATATTCAAATCGAAATCTGGGAGCGAGGCGCCGGTTATACTCTCGCCTCCGGCAGCAGTTCCAGCGCCGCTGCCGCTGTCGCCCATCGGCTCGGTCTCGTCGATAAATCCATCACGGTCCACATGCCGGGCGGTCAGATAGGCATCGAGATCAGCGACAATTTTTCCGTCATGATGACTGGCACTGTGAACAAAGTCGCCGAGGGCGACATGCATCCACAGTTGTTCGACGTGAAGGTGTGACGCGTTGTCCACGCACACCTTCAGAAATCGACAAACGTCATCACCCTCTCGGCGTATAAACGGTTTTTTCGAGACCGGCGCCGAGGAACTTGCGGAAGGTCGCAAGGTCTTTCACCGCGCGCAGCGAAATGAGCTGGCTGGCGAGATTGCCGACTGCGGTGCCTTCGAGACTAAATGAAACAACAGGTATGCCCGAGGCGTCGGCTGTCGCTTGGCACATGAGCTTGTTTCGCGAACCACCGCCAACAACCAAGATGCGTTTGAATTTCTTGCCGGTCATGCGCTCGAAGTTTGCCTTGGCGTTCGCGTGGCCCTGACCGAGCGAGTCGCAGATTAAGCGAACGTACCCAGCGAGATCCTTCGGTGGACGAGCTCCCTTTTTCTTGAGCTGCGCATCGATGGCTTTACGCATCGACGGCGGGTTCGAGAACACGGGATCGGAAGTATCAAGCAATTGTTTCGGCGCGGGCAGCGCGGCGGCAGCGGCGTTGAGCTTTGCGCGGTCATCTTCCTTCTGCGGGCGGTTCGGGAAGTCTTTCATCACGCCTTCGAGCAACCAGAAGCCAATGACATTCGTGAGCGGGCGATAACGTCCGTCGCCGATGCGTTCGTTGGCCACGCGGGCCGCGAGCGCCTCCTTGCCGAGGACTGGCGTATCGCTTTCGAAACCGACCAGCGACCACGTTCCCGAGCTCAAGAAAAGATCTCCACCCGCTGGATCTGCTGGCATGGCGTCGTAGGCAGCGGCCGTGTCGTGGCCGGGAACGGCGATGACCTTCGTGCCTTTTAGCTCTGGGAAGTTGACCACGTTGCCAAGCTTCGTGCCGGCCAAAACCGGCTTCGAGAACCAGGTTGCGGGAATGCGAAAGTAATCCAGCGCCGGTCGCGACCAGTCGCACGAATGCACGTCGAGGAGTTGTGTCGTGCTGGCGATGGTAAGCTCGTTCTCCATGCGGCCGGAGAGAAGGTAATTGAAATAATCCGGCAGGAAAAGACAGCGCGTCGCCATATCTTCGATCGCCGGACAGCTCGCAACGACTTCAGCGAGTTGAAGACTACTATTATAAAAGACGTTCGGAATTCCCGTCGCCGCGTAAACGCGGTCGAGCGCAGCGCGGGTGTTGCCCAACGTTTTCAAACCAGCCTGCGTGCGTGCGTCGCGGTACGCGTGCATCGGGAAAACAAGACGGCCCGCGTCGTTGAGTAAAACGTAGTCAACGCCCCAGGTGTCAACGCCGACCGAGGAGAGTTTCGCGCCTTTCGGCAGCGCGGCGACAGCCTTGCGGAGGCCGGTCTGCACTTCGTTCCAGAGCGTGCCGATTTCCCAATAGTCGTTTCCGCCGATTGAGCGAAACGCGTTGGGGAACCGGTGAACTTCGTTCAGCCGGAGCTGGTTTTTAGCCCAAGAACCGAGGATGACTCGGCCACTTGTGGCACCTAGATCGACCGCTGCGCAATAGATGGTGGAGGCCATAATGGAAAGCAGATGATAGCTTGGCTAATCGATTCTGACAGATCGACAAAAATCACCACCGCTGGCGAAGGTTTGCGATTGTACCGTAAACTTCGAGAAATACTGTCGGTCCCCTCATGTCTTTGCCCACGCCTCCGCGCCCAAACGGTAAACGTATCCAGCTTATGGCGACATGCCTGTGCGATGCGTTTTACGACGATGTTGCCGCCGCCACCGTCGAGGTTCTCGAACACCTTGGCTGCGAAATCGAATTTCCCGAAGGCCAGACTTGCTGCGGCCAACCTGCCTTCAACGGCGGTGATTGGGCTGCCTCGCGTAAAGTCGTTCGCCACGCGGTCAAGACCTTCGCCGGCGAAAACCCCGTGGTCGTTCCCTCCGGCTCCTGCGCCGCGATGATGTACCACGGCGCCATCCTCGAATTCGAAAAAGAGCCCGACCTCGACGCGGTTAAGCAACTCGGCCACCGCACCTGGGAAGTTTGCGATTACATCGTCAACGGACTCGGTGTCACGTCTTGGGGCGGCCGCTTCGATGCAAAAATCGCCTTTCACCGTTCGTGCCATCTGCGTGGCAGTGGTTCAACTGATGCCGTCTACAAACTCCTGCGCTCCATCGAAGGCGTGCAACTTGTCGATTTCGACGAGTTCGAGCAATGCTGCGGTGTCGGCGGCACGTTCTCGGTGACGTTTCCACATATCTCAAAATCGATGGGCGAACTGAAACTCGGCCATCTCCGCGCCGCCAAACCCGACATAATCGTTTCAGCCGACATGAGTTGCCTGATGCACCTCGGCGGTCTAGCCAACAAACAGAACCAACCGATCAAGTCGATGCACGTTGCCCAAATTTTGCGTGATGCGCTTAAGAACAGCGGAGGGCTTGCGAAATGAAATACCAACAGATCGACCAGTACGCCGCGAAGATCTCCGAGGAGAAACGCATCGCCGTTTACGGTGGCTCGAA
>JAYTWC010000430.1:0-4375 GCA_043743635.1 Verrucomicrobiota bacterium
TGCGGGCCAGTGAGCTGGGCCCAGCGATAGGAGGAATTCCCCTCGTAGCAGACCTCGTCGTAAACCACAGGCTTGCGCCAAGTGTCTCGATACATTTGAGCGCGGCCAGCCTCCTGTACAGCCGCGCCATTCTGCATCGAGACGTGCGTAACCCAGGGTTTGTTGTGATCAAAAATCAACGTGCCGTTGTGGATCGAGCGGAGATGATTGAAGGGATCGCACTCCTTTACGAGCGCGCCAAGCCGGTCCCAGTCGCCTTCGGTTTTGGTGCGCAGAAAATCATACTCGTTGGCCAGCGACCACCAGACGTTGCGGTAGGCGCCGAAACGCGCGATGATGTAACGGACGAAGCGTTCGTCCCCGGCAGCATCCATCGTCTCGAAACCGAACTTGCCGTAAGGGTTAAAAAGAATCAGATCGGCCTCGATGCCAAGGTCGCGAAGTTGCGCGATGCGCTGTTCGTAATGGCGAAAGAAGTCCGGATTGAAGCGCATGAAATCCCAATCGTGCGGTGGCTTCCCAGTGTACGGCCAGCGAGGCGGCGCGAAATTTTTCTGATACGGAGTCGGCTGCTGCGTGATGAGCATGCGCGCTTTGTTGAAGGGCGCTCCGGCCAGCGTCCGCAATGTCTGCTCTTGGACCTCCTCCGGCGTATCGAGCCAGTTGTAGATTGTTGTCCCTACCTGTTTGTACGGCGTGCCGTCGGCATAGGCGAAGTGATAGGTGTTCGCCACGCGAACAGGACCGTGGTTGATTTTCGAAGGCGCTGTGACGGTGAAGTTGCCCTTCTGACTCGTCAGTGGCCAGCGATTGCTGCGTGTGATGTAGCTCCAGCTCCCCGTTTCCTCGGGCATGAAACGAATGCGGTAAATACCGTCGCCATCGTAGAAGCCAGAAACGCTGATTGTGCGCACGCTGTTGGAAAATTCAGCGGTGAGCGTCACGTCGACGAACGGGTTGCCCTCGGCCGGGCCCTTCAGCTCAATTTCGAAAACGCCCCACTTTTCAACCGAGGTTGGAGTTGTTGCCCGGGCAAAACACAGGCTAACGGCCAGCGCGGTAAAGAGCAGCGATGCCCGAAGAATTTTGGTGAGCAGGGTCATGGTGGAATTTAGGGAATACGTGTAAGCCAGAAAGCCGAAGGATGACGGCCAGATGCAATATCGAGCTGACCAACGGCAGGATGTTCGGTTGCAATTGCGCCGGTTTCCAAATCGATCTCGCGAATGACGAAATTTCCCTTGAGTGAGCGCAGATCCAACTTAACCGAACCTTCGCCTGCGGTATAAATAAAAGACTGGCCCTCGCCATCGGAAAGCTGATGCCAGCTTATTCCCGGGCTCTTCACCGGTTTCATTTTTGACAACGCAGCTAGCAGGCGAAGATCGGTCGTTTTCGGAAGCTTGGCAAACGAACCACCCGCAGAAACAAACGCCCAGCCGCCAGCTTCCTCGAGTCCGCTGATGATGGCTTTTTCGGGAAAACGGTTGCGGTACTCTGCGACCATTGCGGCGATAGTCGCCGGACTCGGACGGCCCTTTTTCCAGAGACGATCATGCTGACGTGGTGCGAGATCAGTACCGCCAGCAGGAGCAAACTCATCGCCCTTTTCTGTGCGGAACCAATATTTTAAATCGATCACGTCAATCACGGCAGCGCGGCTCGCGTCGGCGAGGATGGCATCTTGCACGTCTTTGCAGGCACTGAGCGCGATCAGAGGATGCTTGCCGGTTTCCTGTTCCCATTCAGCCACGACATCGAGCCAGAATTGCATGAAGTGCAGCGGGCCGGAGTTTTCTTCGCTGAGAACATGAATGACATTCGGTTCGTCGGCGAGCGCTTCGAGACTGTGGCGTATGTAGCGCTTATGCAGATCGCGGCGAACCGGATTCGAAAGGTCGTAAAACTCAACCGCCATTTTCACCGTGTCGCCGGTGAACGGTGGTGGTTCGGTAAAACCTGTCGGTTGCAAACAGTTCGTTGGGCGCCAAGGGAAATCCATCCAGTGGGCACCTGCCTCGAGGATGTTGTGTTGAAAATACATCGCATTGATCAGCACGAGACCCTTGCGCCGGCCCAGTTCAGCGAATTCATGCAGGCGACCGAAGTACCAAGGATTGTACTTTGTGAGATCATACTTGCTCAGGCCATCAGCGGCGGTGCCTTGCCCGCTGCGCGCAAACGGTAATTCAAAAAATGGCGGCCACACATCTGCATCCGGTCGGCGGATACGCTCGTGGTCCATGCGGCGGCGATCATACCACAAGCCGTAGTGCTGTCGCACGGCCAGTTGATCGACAGCCAGCATGCCATCGGTCATTTCATCGAGATCGTCGGTGTACTCAGGTCCGATCAGGCCCGGGGCAAAACGGGTGATGCTCGGCTTGGTCAATTCGCGGCCACTCACCAAGTAACCGCGCCACCAGGCAACGTCCGCCTGGCGACCGATGAGCAACGCGCCATTGGCCGTCAGCCAGCCATTCGTGAGCGCGAGGGCTTTTTCAACTTTCGGTTTTTGCGCAATGGCTTGTAATCCCTCGGCAACCATTTTCTGCGACGCAGCCTGAAGCGCCGTGTCACTCCTTTCCGGATACGCCCGTGGTGCCAGCGCAGCCACGCCTTTGACGCCGAGGCGTTCCTCAAGCTGCGCACGATAAAGACTGTCGGGGTGAATGAATTCGTTAACCTGACTCCAACGCCCATCGCCCACAAATTGCCCCCAAACGCCGTCGGCCCAGTTCTGCGCCGTTGGTGGCTTACGGCAAATCACGACCGAAGCCGAGCATTGCCAAAGCATCGAATTGGCTGCTGCCCAACCAACGCCCTGATTCCAAGTCTCGCGATTGTCGAGGGCGAGCGTGCCACCGTCGATGGAGACATTGTCGAATAAAATACCAGAGGCCCAACTACCAACCGAACCACTCGTGCCGTGTGGACGCTCGGCTTTGCATTCGAGAAAAACGTTGGGTCCTGCCGCGAGGTATCCGGTGGTAAAGTCGGCACGCCCGTCTTCGCTCAAGCAGCGCAAGAATAGAGTCTGCTGCCCACTCGTCTGAAACGTGTGTCGGCGATAGCCGCCTAGTTCCGAAACCGGCGCAAGCGAGGCACAATCTTGCACAGTCACACGGCTTGCGTTTGCTCCAATATTTAAAACCGAACCAGCAAAATGAGCTCCAGTCACGTCGGTGACCCAGGCATCACGCACATTATCGAGCGCCACAGCTTCCCAAGCGTGCTGTTCGTCGAGCGCATTGGCCGGATCAAAGATAGATTCACAGCGTAGATTTTCCACGCCGACATTCTGAAGCCTCCCGGTCCAGCTAAGCTTAGCCAAGTTGCCACCGCCAAACTTTTCATCGAGCGCGGTTGTGATCGGTGCATCCAGCGTGATTTCGTCGCCTTTGATCGCAATAATCGTGCGTTCCCAGCTTAAAGTCATTGCCTCTGGCTTCCAGGCGAATTGCTGGCGTCCAGGAGAGATATTCATGCCGAGCGCTTTCACCCACGCAGCCGTGGCGGGACGAAAGACGACAACGGCATCACCGGCCTTGAATCCTTCACTATTTTTCAGACGGAGCTCTTTCGAACCGACCGAGACCACTCGGTCGCTCACGGCAATCGATTGCCCAACTATCCGGTCGTTTTTGCCACGAACCAAAACCAAAGCCCGTCGGTCTGTGCCGGTCGCGACCAAAACCGAACCATCGCACCCCTGCCCTTCGCCGCGCAGCACGATGCCGCTGGCGTTGATGCGAAGTTGTCCTGCGATGTCGTAGCGGCCTTTTTTGAGTAAAAGCGCGCCACGAAATCCACTGGCGTCAACAGGCAGACCTGCAAGTCGCTCAAGCAAGACTTGCAGGCGAGCGGTGTTGTCGCCCGCGACGGGTGCGACTACAAATTTGACGGCCACATCGGGTATAGCGACTCCGCCACCGGCGTATCCGGCGTGCGAGAAATCCGGCACACGGGCACCTTCATCGTCCACGGAGTATTGTAATTTCCCCTCACTGGATAACTGCACGAGCGGAGGAAATGGCTCGGCACGCAAGGCAGCAACTGCCCAGACCATCACAGCCAAACGACAGATCGAAGATTTGAGGTGCACGAATTTCATTTTGCTTCAGGCAGACGTGCGTTGATAGGGCCAAGTTGCGCTCGACGTGCGATTTCCTTGCCATCCACAAATACCGCCAATCCGGTGCCGCGGCCGAAGTGCTTGCCGTCGAGGTCCCAGACGATGGTCAAATCGCGTCCGTGATAGCGCACACCATCGAGACAGAACCAGTTCCACGTACCATCCGGCAACAGCGGCTGTAGCTCGATTACGTCGTCCGCACGCGGGCGAAGGCCGATGACGCCGGTAATGAGCAGATCG
>JAYTWC010000431.1:0-2092 GCA_043743635.1 Verrucomicrobiota bacterium
CAAGGTTAATCGACCACGCTGTTCTCGCAAAGATAGTTTCAACCCCGGTTAAAACGCCGGGGTTTTTTTATGTGCCTTACGTACGGACGTGACAGAAGCGGGTGGAAAATTCTCAGCGCTTTACCTCGCCGGCGCCCAGGCAGGTGGAGCACGTCATCGAATCGGTCCCTCGGGAGGTTTCGGTGCCGAGGTATGCATGGCCGCCATATCCATCCGTATCCTTGGAACGCACCTCGCGGGTCTGCGTGCTGTTGAAATAAATCCGGCCGCTGCCGCCGCATCGTTCGCAGGTCTTCATGGCCGAGACCGTGACCTTGGGTTTCTCGGGTTCCTTGTAGACCTCGGGCTTGGGCCGGGGTGCGGGGAGGATCTCGACCAAATTCGCTCCCGTCTCTACGTAGAGATCGCCGCCGTTCCAATTTTTGCCGTTCTCCAGCGCAGTGGCGATGCGCCACGAGGTGGTGCGGGCGGCCGCGAGATCACCGGCGGCGAGTTGGACTTGGATCATGTGCAACTGGAGGCGCGGCTCGAGACGCTTGCGGGCCTCGGCGGAGAGGATGGTTTTGTCGGCGAGCACGGCCGTTTGATAGGTGGCGAATTCTTTGATCCACGTGGCGGCAGTTTCTGCGGTCATTTTTTCTTTGAGGCGATGAGCGCCGAAGCGGTGATCGAGGTCGTGCATCATGCGACCAGCCCAGACGGCGGGCGTGAGGCTCAGGCTCCACTCTGGAGCTTGCGCGGCATTGGCCGTCACCACGCCGAGATCGATGCAGGTGCGGCGCAGCCAAGGGGCTTCCGTGAGTCGCCACACGACGGAGGGCGCGTCAGCCCATTCGGGCCGCGGAGTTGGCCGGGCGCGCTCCGGCCCAGAGGAATCCCGCCAATCATTGAGCTCCAGGATGTATTGGAAAAACGGGGAGGACAGGACCGCTGCAGGAGGAACTTTCAACCGCATCGTCTCCGGCAGCTGACCGGGGTAGGCGTTAGTCTCTATCTGGTCGAACATCCAGTCGCGCACATCCACCGTGCGCGCCGGATCAGCGGTCCACTCCCAGGTGAAGTCCATCAGGGTTTCGCCAGCGAAGTTGAGGTCTGAACTGTCTTTGAAACGCACGCGGCCAATGACGTTGCTCACGTAGGCCGACACGGCGGCGGCGATGCCAGGCTGCTTGGCCGGCAAGTCGAGACTGCCCGCCGCAAGAGGCAGAATCGTGGACACCAAATACGCGAGCTCCTCCGGGTTTTCCGGCGGACCGTTACGGCCTTTTTCTCGATCATTGGTCAAGAGTTCTGCAAATGCCGTGACGAAGCGGTTGGTTTTTCCAACCGAAACTCCATGCCCGTCGAAATCGGCCGACCACTTTTGCTGCTGAAGCGCGCGAAAGGCGGCGGTATCTTCGGGGCGGCACAGCAACGCGAGAATCGTCCGCTGCCGCACGTCGGTCCGCGCTTCAACCGCTTCTGGCGAATCCGCCGGCAACGTCAGCCAACGCAGGTGCGCGATGAGCGCTCCTTCCCGGCCGATTCCGCCCCACCTCACCCGACCCTCCGCCGTCTCGAGATCAACCGCTGTCGGCCCACGACCCCACACCGCCAAAAACGCTTTCTCCAGCGCCAACACCCGATCAGACCCAGCGCGCAACGACTCGGCCGTCAACGCTGATATGATCGGTGAATCCGCCGCCAGTTTCGCCGGAGCGGGCAAAGTTCCCGCCGGCCAGAATGGATCGATTTGCCGCAAACGCGCCAACAGCGCTGCCTGGGCCGCGATCGACGCGGCATCGAGCTCAGGCACACTCGCAAAAATATGAGTCGCCTCCAGCGTATCCGCGTCCACCTCGGAGATTTTCCGCGGCCCGGGTTCATCCTTCAACACCACGGCCGCCACCGCCCGAGCAAACAGCAACTGCCGCGCCCCGAAGGTCGGCAAATCACGCCCTGACTTCAACGCCTCGTTCGCCGCCCGCATCGCGTTGTACGCATCCCCTTTTGCCAATTGCGTCTCGGCAAAGAACCGCAATCGCCCCAGCTCCGGTGAGCTTGGCTCCATGGCATTCGCCTGCGCCAATCCGGAAAACACGGTCTGTCGAAA
>JAYTWC010000432.1:0-2150 GCA_043743635.1 Verrucomicrobiota bacterium
ACGGGCACGCCGCCCCGCAATAACGACAACCAATACACCAGTTATAATCGACAACCACAATCCCGTCCTTCTCCTTCCACGTCGCCTCGACCGGGCAGACATGCACACAGGGCGGATTGTCGCACTGCTGGCACTGCACCGGCATGTAATATTTCTCCGGGTCAGCAACAGGATGCGTGTAAGTCACGTTTCCCTGCGCGAGATCGATCGAACCCTTCTGCATCTCCAACACGCGAATATAGGAATTCCCCGATGGACGGTCGTGGTTGTTTTCCTTGTGGCAAGCCTCGGCGCAACGTCTACAACCGACGCAAATCGACAGATTCAGCGCGTAGCCAAACTTCACGCCTTCCTGCGGCCGTGGGTCCGAAATATGCACCTCTGCGCCGTAGTCTTCTTTCGTCTCCCGCTCGAGGCGGGTGATGACCTTCACCATGGCTTCGGGCGAAAGTTCGCGGTAATGTTTCTGAAGAAATTCATCCACCGATTCTTCGGCACCCCAATCAGCGATCGGCGCGATCGCTTTCGCAAACGCAGCGGCACCGAGCGTGGCACCGGCGATTTTCAAAGCATTGCGTCGCGTCATGCCGCCACTCTCGCACGGAGTATCAACCGATGGCGGTTGGTTAATTGACTCACTCATGGGCGGACTCCTTGGCTTCGTGTGCGAGTTCGCGCGCCTGCTGCTGACGCGCACCACGATCCACCGGCGCAAAAACCGGCCGCACTTTCGGATAAGCTGGCGCATGCGGATCGTGGCAACTCACACACGTATTCCTCTCACGCGAACCACGCGCGAGATCCCAATAACCATACATTCCACCATGCGCGCCCGCTAGGAAATCACGGTACTGCGGACCATGGCATTGCGCGCACAATTCAATCACTCGCGGATAATCCACGCTCGTGCCGTCGGCCCGGTGAAGCGTGTCGTAATTGGCGGCGTTGTGACACGACAAACAAGTTTGCGCGCCGTGCTTGTAGGCAAGCCCCTGATGGAAATCCTTCATCTCCTCAGCACTTCGCCGTGCAAGATCCGGCGGGCGCGTGGCATGACACGTCGAGCAAGCCACCAGCGCGGGCTCGCCGGTGTGCGTCAAGGCATTGGTCAACACCTTCGGCGTTTCCGGACCGGACTTAAGGTTCACCGCGTGCCGCACGAGCGTCGCACCAGGTAAACCGGTTGATACCGACATAGCCGGGCCAGACGCCTTCTGCGGTTCACCCGCGCACAGCCACCAGCCGCCGACACTGAGACAGGCGACTGCCACAAGAGGGTAAAGATAAAGCGGGGCCTTCAAGCACGCCCATCCTCGACGAATCATCGCGATAATTCAAGATAAAACTGTCTTTTTATCTTGTGCTATTTCTCCTCCTGCGCTTCACTCCAGTCAAGATGCCCCCGCCCGCGACCACACCGGAGCCTGTCCTGATCAGCCTCGCCGTGCGCCTGCATGAAGACGCCAATCTGCGCGACGCCGCACTCGCCGTTTTGAAAACGCGCCCCGACCTCCAACTCGGCACGTTGCACGAACGCTGGTTACCCCTCGTCGCCGAAACATTCTCGCCCCTCGAACTGCATGCCTGGGTCGAATCCCTTCCCGGCGTGCTTGCCGTCGAAGTCGCCTTCGTCGAGGTAACGCCGACCCCCGAATCCTCCCCGTCCGCAGCCGACTAAACCCTGGCCCTTCTTTTCCCATGAACATGGAACGCCGCGAATTTCTCCGCACCACCGCGATGGCCGCCGCCACCGCCGTCATCGCCCAACGCCTCGGCGCCGCCGAACTTTCCTCAACCAATCCAGCCGCCACCACCACGCCCGATGGCATCACCTGGGACAAAGCGCCGTGCCGTTTCTGCGGCACCGGTTGCCACGTCCGCGTCGGCGTGCGCGACGGCCGTGTCGTTGCGATCCAGGGCGACCAGCTCGCCGAAGTAAACAAAGGCCTGCTCTGCGTGAAGGGCTACCACGTCGGCGGCATTCTCTACGGGAAAGACCGTCTCACCACGCCGATGCTCCGCCGCAACGGCCAGCTCGAACCGATCACGTGGGACAACGCGATCGACATCATCGCCCAGCGCGTCATGAAGGACCCGAGTGGTTTCGCATTCTACGGCAGCGGCCAATGGACCATTCCCGAGGGCTACGC
>JAYTWC010000433.1:0-1571 GCA_043743635.1 Verrucomicrobiota bacterium
CGGGCTCCAATTGCCCTGGTTGGGCATCTTGGCGCGTTCGATGAGTAAGTGTTCGCCTGCGGCATTTTCAAGAAACACGAGAACGGCGAGCTTGTGGGATAAAGTGGCACTCATTGAATGCCGCGAAGCACAACGGGGCGCCGCGCCCGGGTCAACTGCGAGGCGGATGTCGTGGAACGTAGCCCGTGCGGTCCTTTTGCGCGGTTACTTTGCGCCGTCTTGTTGAGAGGTTTTGCTGTGCAGGAGCGCGAGTTGTTCCTTGAAGATGGTTCCGGCTTCGGTCGTGTGGCCATCGGCGAAACGGATCAAGTAAGGTTTGCCGGATAGGCTGGATTTCGAAGCGCACAAAGTGATGAAATCTTCCGCTGTCTTGATCTGGCCGCCGCCATTTTTCCATTTCATGCGCAGATGCGACTCGGCCTGGGCCGGCGTGTACTCAGTGCCGTTGCGAATGAAGGCGGCTTGATCCAAGCCTTTGACGTAGGCGAGCAGGCCTTCAATTTCGTCGACGGGCGTCGCGGCAAAGGACGCGGTGGCGGTGGCGAGGCAGAGCAAGAACGCGAGGAGGTTTTTCATTTTGAGGGCTGGGAAACGGTTCGGCAGGTGTGGCAAGGCAGTGTGACTGACGGTTGGCGAAATGGGTTCCATGTGACTTGGAGTTCGCGGGCGAAGGCGATCACGAATTTATGATTTCGAGTTTGCGCCGGCTGCGCTGTCGGGTTCGTTTGGGGCCGCATGGCAAAATGGCTTTTGATCGATGGTTTCAATCTCGCGTATCGCTGTTTTTACGCAATTCCCGAACTGACGCGCGCCGATGGTTTTCCCACGAATGCGCTGCATGGCTGGGTGAAATCGTTGTGGAAATTTGAGGACCAGGAAAAGCCGGACGCGACGCTGGTGTTTTTCGATTTAGGAGGGGCGCAGGACCGACTGGCGTTGCATCCGGAATACAAGGCGCAACGCAAAGAGATGCCGGAGCCGCTCGTGCAACAACTGCCTTTTGTGAAATCGCTCACACGAGCGATGGGGCTTGTCGGTATCGAGCAGAACGGTGTCGAGTCGGACGATTTGCTCGCGTCGCAGGCGCACGCGCTCGCGGCGGCCGGTCATGAGGTGCTGATCGTGAGTGCCGATAAGGATTTTGCGCAGATCGTCGGCGAGCGCGTGAAGATTTTGCTGCCGCCGCCCACGGGGAATGCGAAGCTCGGTTGGCGTCAGCTCGACGCGGCAGGTGTGGTGGAAAAATTTGGTGTTAAGCCGGCGCAGATCGCGGACTATCTCGCGTTGGTCGGTGATACGTCGGACAATATTCCCGGTGTCAATGGGGTCGGTCCGAAGACGGCGACGAAGTGGTTGCAACAGTTCGGTTCGCTTGAAGGCGTGATCGCGCACAGCGGCGAGCTGAAGCCCGAGCGTTTTCAAGAAGCGGTGCGCACGGACGCTGATCGGCTGCGGCTTAATTTGAAACTGACGACGTTGAATCTGACGTTGCCGACGGTGGCGGCGGAAAAAGCAGCGGCGCAACCCAATGAACTATTCCGTTTGCTCGGCGAATTGGAGATGAAGGGCTG
>JAYTWC010000434.1:0-1783 GCA_043743635.1 Verrucomicrobiota bacterium
CCGTTTCACGTCATGGCGAAGCCGATCGGCCCGAAATGTAACCTCGACTGCACGTACTGCTTCTATCTCGAAAAAGAAAACCTTTACCCAGAAACAAGCAGCTTCCGGATGAGCGATACCGTGCTCGAGCGCTACATCCGCTCCTATATCTCAGCCCAACCCGGAACCGAGGTAAACTTCGCCTGGCAAGGCGGCGAACCTACCCTGCTCGGCATCGACTTCTTCCACAAGGTCGTCGAACTCCAGAACCGCCACGCCGGCCGCCGAACCATCTCCAACGCCCTTCAGACCAACGGCACGCTCCTCGACGACGATTGGTGCCGCTTCCTCCACGACAATCGCTTTCTCGTCGGCCTCAGCATCGACGGCCCGCGCGCACTCCATGACGCCTACCGCGTCGACCGCGGACAAAAACCCACCTTCGACCGCGTGCTTGCCGGCCTCGAATGCCTCAAACGCCACGGCGTCGAATTCAACACCCTAACAGTCGTCAACCGCCAGAACTCGCCGCACCCGCTGGAAGTCTACCGTTTTCTCAAAGAGATCGGCTCCACGTTCATGCAGTTCATCCCGCTCGTCGAACGCCACGCACCTCCCGGCAACCCATCGGGCCTGAAACTTGCCGCGCCACCGATCCCTGGCCACGGACCTGATAACTCCGCAACGGTCACACCTTGGAGCGTGCAAGCAGCCGACTACGGCGCATTTTTAACCGGAATTTTCGACGAGTGGATTCGCCACGACGTTGGCCAAATCTTCGTACAACTTTTCGACGTGACGCTCGCTAATTGGTACGGCGAAGGTCCGGGTATCTGCGTCTTTTCCGAAAACTGCGGCGGCGCCCTCGCCCTCGAGCACAATGGCGACGTGTATTCGTGCGACCACTACGTTTACCCGCAATATCGTCTCGGCAACATCACCACCCAGCCCCTCGGCGACATGGCTGCATCGTTCCAGCAACGCCAGTTCGGCTCGGAAAAATCCACCTCGCTTCCGCGCTACTGCCGCGAATGCGACGTACGCTTCGCCTGCCATGGCGAATGCCCAAAGCACCGTTTCATCCGCTCGCCCGACGACGAGCCCGGCCTCAACTACCTCTGTGCCGCTTATAAAACCTTTTTCCACCACGCCAAGCCTGGTATGGATGAAATGGTTTGGCTCCTCCGCGCCGGCCAATCACCGGCCGACGTGATGAAGTGAAAAACTAATCGTTCGGCGCAGGCTCCGTTTTCCCTTCCACATATTTCCGCGCCAGCACCGACAGTTCCTTCACCACGGCGGCGTGTTTTGGATCGTTCACAAGGTTTTTTAACTCATACGGATCATTAATTGGATCCGTCAACATGGCTCCTGCGCCGCGTCCAAAAAACTCCGCATACCGCCAGCGCTCCGTGCGCACCACGACACCAGTGATGCCGCGTCCATGTTCATTCCAAACCGTGTACGCCGGATGATCCCAAGCCAACTGGGGATTTTCAAGTAACGGCCTCAAACTTAACCCCTCAACCCCGGGCGCGGGCGGCAGGCCACAAAGATCCACCAGCGTCGGATAAAAGTCCACCGCCTGCACAATGCGCGGCGAAGACTTCCCGTTACCGATAGCACGTGGATCGTAAATGATCAGCGGAACTCGCGCGCCCTGCTCCCAAAGCGAGCCTGCCTTCGACCACTTTCCCTTTTCACCCAATTGATAACCATTGTCTCCCCAGAATACGACGATCGTGTTTTCGGCCAGTCCCTGTTTTTGAAGTTCGGCCAACACGCGGCCGACATTCCAGTCCAC
>JAYTWC010000435.1:0-1980 GCA_043743635.1 Verrucomicrobiota bacterium
ATACCGCCAACAAGATTCTTCAAATCGGCATTCGGTGCCTTCGCCGCGCCAAGACCGAGCGAAAGATTGTCGATCACAGGCAGCAGGTCCTCCAAAACACGGCCGGCAGCAAACTGGCGAAGCTCATCTTTCTCGCGAACCGTACGGCGGCGGAAGTTTTCCAGATCGGCCATCGCCCGCATATAATGATCATGGCTCTTGGCCGCCGCTTTCTTAGCCTCGTCGAGTTGTTGATCTAGGCTAGGCCCCGCCGCAGCCTCTTTTTTGGCGTCAGCCTGTTCCGGCATAACTATTTCAGCAGCAGCATCCTGTACAGGAACTTCTGCGGCCGAAGCTGTTGCCTGAGCGGCGGTTTCGTTGGTCTTTGGAGTGTCGGTTTTTTCGGACGCGGTCATGATGAACCGCAAAGTAAACTATGGCTTCGGCGTTTCTTCAAGTTTCTCGACAACCGATTTTAACGGGTCCTCCGCCGGGCCTGCCTTCTTTTTCGATTGGTCGTCATCAATTCCATTAGTAACAGCACCAAAAGCTTTTCCGATCTCACCCGGGATCAATCCCCTGATTGCGGTGCCCACCATTTCGAGACTCTTCAGGGCAAAAGGAGCCAATAACTGTTTCGGATCAGTTACATCATTATAGGTATAATAGACCTTCCGATCAAACTCCCGCACGCTCGGCGTGCCTCCCACATAGTCAGCGACAATCACTTTATCCAGAGTGACTTGTAGACGGCGGATCAAAAACTTCATCGGTTCCGGAGCAGGGCTCACCGCCCCCTTCGCCTCGGGTTCATTTACAGCCACGGTAGACTTCGCATCTTTCGCGACCAGTTTCTTATCAGCAGCTGATTTTACCGCCGGACCACCTGTCCCTACCTTTGCGTCGGGTTTGAAGGTCGCCGTTTTTGCCGCCTTCATTTTTTCAGCACGTTCGGCTTTTTCAGCCGCCGCAGCCTCTGGGTTCATCCGCTCATGAAACAACTGTGTATTGAGCAGGCCGTCCGCATCACGCACGAATGCCACATATTCCACCTCAATCCATGCATAATCGAACTCAGGCCTATCACTAAATAACGACGCCATCTTCGCGTTCGCGTTGAACGATCGCACCGAGATAAATTCGCGCCGCGGAAAACTCTCAGGGTTGTTTATTAAGAAACCCTTCAAATCCACTTTTGCGGTGAAGGGATTAAAGCGCAATTCCGTCACCTTCACCCCAAATCCTGTGCGTTTTTGCAACGCACTCGAGAGAATGGTCGGCAAAAAATGCACCCACGCCACCGTCAACACACCGCCAAAAATAAGGAGAAACATCAGCAGTTTCATCAGTGCGCCGCCTCGATTCCCCGCTCCAGTGAGCCCCTCGTTTTTTTCGTTCATGATATTTTATTCAGCAGAAATTTTCTGTGAGGAGCAATATCACCATCTCAGTCGCCTCGCAATCAATCTGAGCTTCAAAAGGCAGTAAAACATTGGCGCCATGGGACAGGCTGATTGGCGCTTCGCTCTCTCCATTTGCCATCGCTAAGCGCACCGCGCCCGATACCACACTCAAAATCCGTGGCTGCTCGCCAGCCGCAAGACGCAGATGCTCGCCCTTGGCTAACGGCACCCGGCGAATGCGAAACTCCTTCGCCTCGGCGATCACGGCCGATTTGTCCGCCGCCCGCAACGGCTCTGGCTCAAAATCATTCCAGTCGATCGAGCGCAGGGATTCCGCCACATGCATCTGCCGCGGTTTCCCATCCAAACCGGCACGCCCCCAATCATACACGCGGTACGTCGTGTCCGAGTTCTGCTGAATCTCAAGGATCACATTACCCGCATCGATCGCATGAATCCGCCCGCTTTCCACCAGAATTGAATCACCTGCCGCCACCGGGAAACGATGCACGCACGACTCCAACGTATTATCACGAATGGCTTGTTCGACCTGTGTGCGCGTCACACCCCGCTTCAATCCCACGATCAATGACGCCGT
>JAYTWC010000436.1:0-1693 GCA_043743635.1 Verrucomicrobiota bacterium
CCGTCGGCGGCGCGGCCCTGACCACTGCGTGCCCAGGGCGATTCGTAGAAAGGCGCCCAGGCTTCGGCGTCGGGTTGCGACGTGGTGACGTGGGCGTCGCGTCGTCGATCGTACCAGAGGCCGGGCCAGACTTGCACGAGGGTGTTGCCGCTGGAGGCTAGTTTTTCGGCGAGCGAGGGAAGATCTTCGGTTAGGCCTGGACCGGTGCGTCCGGGAGCCCAGCGCGTGGCGGACCAACCGAGTTGTTCGGCGCGTGCTGGGACTGTCTGCCCTTTCCACCAGGCGTTGCTGGTAGCGCCGCCGAAAAGGATTTTGCCGCGCGCAGTGAAGCGGCCGTTAGCGATGCCGAAAGGTATGGCAATTGAGGTCGGTGCGGCGAGGGAGGGCGGCGGGTTGCCGATCGGTGATTTTGGAATTTCAGTCGTCGGTATCAGACGGGTGTTGGCTGTTTTTCGGGCGGCGAGCTGTGCGCGGTAAAGCGACGGTTTGGTGGAGTTGGAGAGGTTTTGGTTGGTGGCGCCGGGTGGATTTTCGGCGATGATCTTTTCTGCGGTGCAGTTCCATGCGATGCTGTTGGCGGCATTCCAACCAGCACCCTGCCATTGGGTGCCGAGGTTACCGAGGATAAGACGGCCGCCCTCGATCTTCACGTTGTCGAAAAGTGTGCCGGATGCCCAACTTTCGATTGAGCCGCTATCACCCGTTGTGTGAGTGGCAGAGCAGTCGAGAAAGACGTTGGGGCCGGCGGCACACAAGCCAGCGAGAAATGGCTGGCGCGCCTGATCAGCGGAGCAACGTTGTGCGAGAATCTGCTGGCCACCGGCGTAGAACCCGAAGCGACGCCAGCCAGCGTCTTCACCGATGGGGCTTTCGCTATGGCAATCTTGAACGGTGATCATTCTGGTGTCTGTGCCGAGCCAGACGGCAGCGCTAACAAAATGGCGCGTGGTGATGTCGCGCACCCAGGCGTTTTCCACGTGATCGAGCTGAATCGCGATCCAGGCGTGTTCCTCGTCGCAGGGATTTGCGGGGTCAAATTCACTTTCAAGCGTGAGGTTTTCGATGCCGATGTTTTGGAGTAGGCTGGTTGTGGAAATGGGTTGGACGGTGGCTCCTCCGAAGCGCGCTTCGATGGCGGTGGTGATCGGTGCGTCGAGGGTGACGGTGCGCGTTGCAGGATCGATTGAGGTGATGGTTCGGTTCCAAATGAGATCGCGCGAGCCGGGTAGCCAATTGAGGCGGAGGTCGGCGAAGGTTCCTTTGAACTGGTTCATCGCTAGCGATTGAATCCATTCTTTGGTGCTGGGGCGGCGGATGGTGATGGGTGTGCCCACGGCGAGGCCGTCTAGGTTGGCGAGAGAGAGCGTTCGACTTCCAGCCTGTGCGTCGGTGGTGACGTTTATGCCAAGGGACGTGAGTGGAGCGGACGGATTTCCGCTGACTTGAACCAGCGTTTGGCGGGACTGGCTGGTTGCGACGAGGATTGCCTTCTCGCCGCGCAGGACGATGCCGGAGGTGGTGATGTGAAGCGGCGTGGCGATGGCATAACGGCCTGGTTTCAAGAGGACCGTGCCGCGAAAGCCGGTGGTATCGACCGGTCGTTGGGCGATTTGATTGATGGCCGACTGGATTGCGGCGGCGGCGTTTTCCGCGACAGGTTCCACGGTGATGATCGTCGGTACGAGCGGGAGCG
>JAYTWC010000437.1:0-3493 GCA_043743635.1 Verrucomicrobiota bacterium
TTTGCATGAAAAACACAGTCCGCAGGTCGCCATCGTCAACTTTGCAAATCGGTTGGGCCGTCGCGTAGTTTAGCAATACACCGCCGAGATCAAAATTAAACGGCCAGAAAAACACTCGATCAGCCGGCACTGTCACCGGGTGATCAGGAAATGTCACCACGTCACCGCCGGGCAGCGTGAGGGAAAACTGTACTCCGTTCTTTGCCGGCATTGGTTGTAGCCGTTGGTAATTGTTGACGAACACAAAACCACCCGTGCCATTCGAACGCGCCGACCAGCGGAGCGTTGTCAGATCATCACGGTTCTTCGGACGCTCGGCCGGCAAAACCGGTGCCATGTCGGCAAATTCAGCACCGAAATCGCGCAGAAACAAATGCAGCCGCCGCAATGAATGATAATGCGGGCGCGTCTGGCCGTATTCACCAAGCGGTGCCTGGAAATCGTAGGTCTTAACCGGCAAATCGTTCGGGTAACCAGTGGCAATCGACTCCTGCATCGTGCTTAATTTCCCCTCGGGATTAGTTCCCCCGTGATACATGTAATAGCCCGGAAGGTTGCTGCCCGCCCCAATGTGCAGAAGCGCGATCGCCTCAATGTCACGAGAATCAACCAACACCCGTCGATGGTAAGAGTTGGCCATACCACCACCGAGTTCGCAGGTGAGGAACGGATATTTCAACGTATCCGCTGAATCACCGGCATTTTGTTTACCGAGAAGATCAGCGCCAATCCCTGTATCAACCCGCGTCGCCGGGAAAAGAAAACGAGTCCAATCATCTTTTGGCATCGGGGTGATTTCGCTGTGCCAGAACCCATCAGCATAACTACCATAAAGCGGTAACATTTCACCCAGCGACATGGTCGTCGTGAGATTCGGCCAGCCGGTGCGAGTGTAAAATGGCACATCGAGGCCGACCTCACGCGCAATGGCTTTCAAGGACAGCAGATGCGCGGCAGGCCCGTGAAATTCGTTTTCAAGCTGGATAGCCACAACGGGTCCGCCGTCCTTCCAGAGAAACCCTTTGAGCTGTTCGGAAATCTGCCCGTAGAGCAGGCGAACTTTTTCGAGATATACCGGATCGTCCGAGCGAACCTTGCAGCCCTTTTTCAAAAGCCAATCAGGCAGGCCACCATTGCGCACCTCGCCGTGACACCACGGGCCACAACGCACCACCACCGCCAACCCAGCCTCACGCGCCGTCTCCACAAACTTTCTCAAATCACGCCGACCGGACCAGTCAAAAACGCCCTCCTCTTCCTCATGATGAATCCAGAAAACATAGGTCGCCACGACGTCAATGCCACCGGCGCGCATCTTAAACAATTCGTCGCGCCACTCGCTCTGCGGATAACGCGAGTAATGAAACTCACCCATCACCGGCACCCAGGGGCGCCCGTCGAGACGCAGACTCTGGCTGTCCACCGTGAGCTCACGCCCATCAGGTCTGCGCGATGTTCCCATTTTGAAATACCCTCCCTCCGCCGCAGCAGGTGCGGGCACCGTCAAAGCAAGCGGGGAGCCAGGCATCGGCGCACCTTCCACAACCAATAGAAGTAAACCAAGTAGCCAGAAATTGCGGGTAATTTTCATGAAAAACAATGCAGCGGGACAGGCATAACGAAAGGCCTGTTCGCAAAAAACAAAACCGAGAAGGGAAGGTGCAACGTGCATCAGCCTCCATGAATTATCCAGCGTGCATTCCGGCCGCTGGGGCCTTTTTTGCTTTACCGTAAACACCTCATGCGCGGCGAATCCGGATGTAAGCGACAACCAGGCTGTGCGACGACGACCCACTCTGACGGTCCGCTTCCCCCGTGGTTGCGGCGAGCCAGGAACCCAATCATGTGACTTACTCGCCCATCTATGAATATTCCCCGCACCCCTCGCCTTTCCCTTCTTGCGTTGACTGGCCTGTTCTTTTTTTCGGCAGCCCAAGGATCAACCAACGATAACCTAGCCTGGAAATTCAGTTTTGGCGCGAACCCGGCTGAAGTTGGTTCGAAAACAGTTTCGGCCAACACTTTTTATACCACAGAACTCGGTTATGGTTTCGAACCCGGGAGCGAAATGATTGACGTCGCACGCCACCAACTGGGTTTTTGCACGAGCAACAAACCTTTCTATTTTTCTGTCGCCTTGCCCGAAGGAAACTACCGCGTCACAGCTAAACTCGGTGATGAAGTCGGCGAATCAGGCACCACCATCAAAGCCGAACTCCGCCGGCTGATGGTAGAAAAAGTCAGCACCACACCAGGCGAAATCGCCACACGCACGTTTATCGTCAACATCCGCACTCCCCGTTTTGGCCCGGGCGAAACAGATATCGTCACCCTCAAGCCACGGGAAAAAACGATGGAAATTTGGGCCTGGGACGACCGCCTCACCCTTGAGTTCAACGGCCCTCGCCCATGCCTCGCAACGCTCGAAATCATCCGCGACGACAACATCCCAACCGTTTACCTCATGGGCGATTCGACCGTGTGCGACCAACCGGTTGAACCATGGGCCAGCTGGGGTCAGATGCTGCCACGCTTTTTTAAGCAAACTATCGCCATCGCCAACCACGCCGAGTCCGGCGAAGCATTGCGCAGCTCCCGCAACGGACATCGCTTCGATAAAATCTTCAGCACCATGAAACGCGGCGACTTTGTGATCGTCCAATTCGGCCACAACGATGAAAAAGAAAAAGGCGACGGCATCGGCGCGTTCACGAGCTACAAAACCGATCTCCTCCGGCTCATGACCGAGATTCGCGAACACGGCGGCGCTCCGATTTTGGTAACACCGATGCATCGCCGGACCTTTGACGAACAAGGCCATATAACCAACTCCCACGGTGACTATCCCGAGGCGGTCCGCCAGGTCGCTCGCGAAAAATCCGTTGCCCTCATCGACCTCCACGCCATGAGCAAATCCTTCTACGAGGCACTGGGCGTTAAAGAATCGGCTGCCGCCTTTTCAACCGTCAACGGCAAGGTCGATGGCACGCACCACAATAACTACGGCAGCTACGAACTCGCCAAATGCATCGTCAATGGAATCAAGGCGACTCAACCCGATCTCGCCCGCCATCTCATCGATAACCTGCCTCCGTTCGACCCCGCCAAACCTGATCCAGTCGACACCGTTAAAATTTCCGCCAGCTCGCGGGTCTCCCTAGAAAAACCGTACGGAAATTAGATTTTATCCAAAAAGGCCGCGCTTGGATAAACGCGGCCAACATCAAGCATGGTTACCGTTTGGCTACTTTCCCGGCTCTCCCACTTTGCGGAATTCAAAAATCTGCTGAGCATGCACCAGCACCGGTTTCCCCTTCCGGGTGGGCGGCGCAAATTGCCATTGGGTAACCGCTGCCACAGCAATGCCGGCAAGCATGGGGTTAGCGCCGGAAGCCGGGGCCACAAAACGCGTCTTGCCCGTTTCGTCGATATAGAAATCAACCACCACATTACCTACAATGCCCTGTTCGGCCCATTCGCGGGGATAGGTTGG
>JAYTWC010000438.1:0-2237 GCA_043743635.1 Verrucomicrobiota bacterium
CACCCGTGACAGCCAGCCCGACATCGGCGCTTGCGAATACTCAGCCTCCACCGACACCACCGCACCAACGGTTCCCACCAACCTCGCCGCTGCCGCCGCCACCGCCACACGGATCGACCTCACGTGGACCGCCTCGACCGACGCCGTCGGTGTCACCGGTTACGGCATCTACCGCGGCAGCACCCTCGCCGGCACCACACCCAGCACATCCTACTCCGACACCGGGCTGACTTCCGCCACTGCTTACACGTATTCAATAAACGCCTACGACGCGGCCGGAAACACCAGCGCCAAAACATCGGCCATCAACGTCTCAACGCTGTCGTCCAGTTCCTCCAGCAGTTCATCGAGCAGCTCCAGCTCATCATCCTCCTCCAGCAGCAGCTCGTCCTCGAGCTCATCGTCGAGCGCAGGTGGTTCCTCATCATCCAGCGGCAGTTCCGGTGGCGGCGGCGCCCTGCCCTGCTGGTTCATTGTCCTACTCTCACCGGGTCTGATTTTACGGCGGCGGTCCCTCGTAAAACAGCAGGTCGCCTCCGGGCTAAATTGAACTGTTCAATTTTAGCCGTTGCCCTTCGCCCGGACCGGGAGTGAATTCGTTGGCAGGCTCACCCCTTGCCCCATGCCTAGCTCGACCAGCCGCTTCAAAGAAAAACTGCCCTCAACCGCCAAGCGCCTGATTGGCCTTACCGCCTTTTCGCTGCTCGTTTTCACCAGCAAGATCCTGTCGGCCGCCCCGCCTTTTTATTTCGGCAACGATCTTTCCGTCACCAACCAGATGGAAGACTGCGGCGGCGTCTATCGCGAAAACAGCGCAGTCAAGGACCCGTTCCAAATCGTCGCCGACCACGGTGCCAACCTCGTCCGCGTCCGCCTCTGGAACGACCCGTGGTGGATGCTGCTCATCCCGCAGACCGCACCCAACGCAAAGGTCCAATATTCTGACTTCACCGACGTCGTTGACACGATCGCGCACGCCAAATCCGTCGGCATGGCCGTAATGCTCGACCTCCCTCTCTCCGATTTCTGGGCCGATCCCGCGCGCCTGGAACAGCCTGATTAATAACGACACCGCCCTCGAGACCGCCGTCTACAACTACGTCCACGACCTGCTGGTCGATCTCAACAGCCGCGGCCTGATGCCCGAGATAGTCAAAATCGGCAACGAGGCAAATCCCGGTATCATGCGCACCCAGACGCTCACCGCCACATGGAATTCCTCGACGCAAAAACTCGACCTAGGCACCAGTGGCACCACGCGCACCGAAAACATTTACTACGCCAAAATGTGGAACGCCGCCATCCGCGCCGTTCGCAGCGTCGGCGCCACCGCCAGCGTCAACCCCAAGATCGCCCTCCACGTCGCCAACCCCGCCAATCTCGTCAGCTTCTACGATTGGATGATGCAGATCGGCGTGACCGATTTCGACATCATGGGTTTCTCCTATTACTACTCGTACCACGGCGGCACGATTGCCGACGTCGGGGCAAAAATCCGCGCACTAAAAACCAAATACCCCGCTTACCAAATCATGTTGGTAGAGACTGGTTATATCTGGAGTCAGGGCTACGCCGACAGCAACACCAACATCCTCAACACCGCCGACCCCAACTTCCCAACCATCAGCCAGGCCAACCAACGCGCCTACATGGTCGCGCTCTCGCAGGAAGTTCTCAATGCCGGCGGCACCGGCGTGATTTTTTGGGAGCCCACTTGGATTTCAACGAATTGCCGCACGCCCTGGGGTCTCGGCTCTGCGCAAGAGAACGTCGCCTATTTTGATTTCAACAACAGCAATAATTTCCACGTCGGCGGCACGTGGCCCGAAGCCACCTACACCGGCCTGTCCACCGCCCTCGCCATGAACATCCAGCCCGCCTCCATCACCGTCACGCAGGGCAATCCCGCCACGTTCACCGCCTCCGCCTTCGGGACACCCAAACCGACTTATCAATGGTATAAAAACAGCACCGTCATCAACAACGCAACCACCTGCCAGTACCAAATCGCCACTTCCGCTCCCGCCGACGCCGCCACTTACGCCCTTGTAGCCACCAGCAGCGGCAGCAACATCACGAGCAACGCCGCCGTTCTCACCGTTCAAACCGGCAGCTCTTCATCATCAAGCTCCTCCTCCAGCAGCAGCTCCAGTTCATCTTCATCCAGCAGCTCCTCATCCGGCTCTTCGTCGAGCAGTTCCAGCTCCTCAGGTGCACCAAGCCCCGCTTCAGGCGGT
>JAYTWC010000439.1:0-1675 GCA_043743635.1 Verrucomicrobiota bacterium
CACGCCGGATATTTTTCCACGGCTGGATGAGCGCTTCGGCGTGTTTCTAGCACGGGCGCTGGTGGAATCGCCGTTGAAGGCGGAGTTTTATCTGCCGGGTTCGATTTCGGATTTGATTGCGCGGAAGGAGGCTGCGGTGCGCGTGCTACCCACGACGAGCAGTTGGTTTGGTGTTACCTATCGGGAGGATAAACCGCGGGTGGTCGCGGCGCTTGCCGAGCTTGTACAATCGGGCCAATATCCGCAAAAACTTTGGTCGTGAAATTCTCCCGGTCTGAAGCTGATGTTTTTGTGCCCGACGGATTGCCGCCGGCGGTGGCGCTCGCGCAGGTGACGCAGCTGTGCGTGGCGGCGCATCAGGATGACATTGAGATCATGGCGCACGCCGGGATCGTTGACTGTCTTGAAAAAACTGGCAAATGGTTCGGTGGTGTGGTGGTGACTGATGGCGCGGGCAGTCCGCGAACGGGGAAGTATGCGAAATTCTCCGATGAGACGATGATGACGGTGCGTCGTGACGAACAGCGCCAGGCGGCGCGGCTAGGCCGATACAGTATCCAGATACAACTGGCGCATCCGAGTCCGATGGTGAAATCGATGGCTGCCGCAGGCGACGTGCGCGAAGATTTGAAGGCGATCTTTTCGGCCTGCACGCCGGAGGTGGTGTATTTGCACAATCCAGCGGATAAGCACGACACTCACATAGGAGTTCTGGCACGTTGTCTGGAGGTGTTGCGTGCGTTACCGGAGGAGAAACGGCCGCGTCGGGTGCTGGGTTGCGAGGTTTGGCGGGATCTCGATTGGTTGCCGGATGCGGACAAGATTGCGCTCGATGCGGGACGCAGACCTGAGCTCGCGGTGGAGTTGTTGAAGGCATTTGATTCTCAGATCGCGGGTGGGAAGCGCTATGATTTGGCCACGCAAGGGCGACGTCTGGCGAATGCCACGTTTCACACCTCGCACGCGACGGATCGGCTGGCGGGGATCACGTGGGCGATGGATCTAACGCCGTTGGTAAAGGATCCGACCTTGTCGTTGCGGGATTACGCGCTTGGTTATATCGATCGGTTGAAGGCAGATGTGGCGGCGCGTTTGGAGCGGTTGGGTTGAACGGGTTTTGAGGGCGCAAAAAAGGCCCGGCGTTTTGGCCGGGCCGATCAAAAGTGTGCGCGAATTAGGGCGGATTTACTTCAAGTTGGCTTCGATGGCGTCGAAGAGTTTGCGGGACTTCGCGCTGTCGCCGCCCTCGCCGTAGCGAATGCGGACGAGCGTCTGCAGGCTGTTTTGCTCTTCGATGTTGATGCGGACTTTTTGGTCGGTGTTGGCGCGAGCGAAGATCTGGGCTTCGAATTTATTGCAGGCCTCGTAGGTCTTGAAGAGGCCGACTTGTTGTACAGCTTTTTGTGCTGCCTGGAAGGTGGCAGGAGCCTTGGCGTTAACAACCATCCGGAACTCGCCGAATTGGAAAACGGCGAACGTTTGGCCGGATTGATCGTACGGTACGGTGCTGCAGCCACCAAAGATGGCGAATGCGATCAACAGGAGAGAGGACAGGGTGATGGACTTGGTCATTGGAAAAGGCTTAAACGACCGCACAGTAAGGGGAAAGTTCGCGCTGTCAGGCGCTAAATAGCGGGATTTTTAGAATGTGTAACGGGTGGCACCGAAGGTGCTG
>JAYTWC010000440.1:0-3307 GCA_043743635.1 Verrucomicrobiota bacterium
GCGTGCCTTTCATCAACCGCGACCTAGGCAAACTACGTGACGATATCCGCAGCAAAAAACTACTCGAACGCTACATTATCGACAATGCCCACGTTTACCTCGTGCCCTCAGGCCACCGGTTATTGCGCGATGTCGTTTATTTCAAAAACGAAAAGAGAACGCTCGCTCTCGATGTCATTTATCCTTCGAAACCGGCGCAGCCAGTCGGCACTGTGCTGGAATTTTCGTGCGACAACAACGACCGCATGGGAAACACCTCGCTCTCTATCTGTAGCGACACTCTGCTCGACGGCGAGGCCACCGAAGGATTCGCCGTGGCGATGGCAGCCCATCCCGTAGCTGCACCCTATAAAGGCATCGATGCGATGCCCGACTGCGCGCAAAAGATCAAAGCCGCCGTGCGCACCGTGCGCGCGATCGGACCGAAACTTGGCCTTAGCGACAAAATCGTGCCCGTCGGTTTCTCGCGCGGCAGCGGCATGGCGCTCATGCTCGTCACCACCGAAAACATGTCCGAATTTGAAGGCAGCGGTGAACATCCCGATCAAAAAAGCACCGTGCAAGGCGCGGTCGTGATGTCAGGCCGTTTCACGTACATGGATCTTTTGCCTGAAGATCATATGATGCCCCGCTACGTGGCCGTCTGGGGTGAACGCGAATCCCATCGCGAGCAGTGGATTCGCCAGGGTGCGCTCGACTATCTACGCCAGAAGGCGGTCCCCCTTTTCTTAACCATTAACTGCACCGAAAGCCCCGACGCCCTGCATCAAATGGAAGTCCTTCGCAAACGACTCACCGCGCTCGGCAGCGAAGCCACCTTCATGCTCGATCCTCAGCCTCGCGGACACAAAGTCACGCTCGTACCTGAGATTCAAGATGCAATGAACCAATACCTTCACCGCCAGCTAGAGCACTCCTCCGTCAGGTAAATGCCGTAGACAACCGTATTGCGGCTTGAGTTGGAGGGCGGCCCGCCGTGCCCGCCGTTCCGAACCAAACCGGCGCCGACGGCGCGGCGCCCTCCATCGGAGCGGCGATTCATATTTGAGGCTACCGTTTTCCGGCCAAGCCAAGGTCAACGAACCAAAGGTCAGATTCAACCTTTGGGCGGAAAAGGCGATGCCGATTGCAGGGTTTGCACGGGTGAAGAGGCCGCCAACTGGATCTGAGCGGCCAACGCTTCCAACAATTCGGTAGGAGTAAACGGCTTGGCCAGGAACCTAACCCGTTTGATCCCACTGTCGGCACAGATCTCTGCAATTCTCTGACCATAGCCCGAGATCAAAAGCGCCGGTATGTTCGGTTTTTTATCCCGCACATAACTGATCACGTCGCAGCCATCCGAATTCAGAAGCCTGTAATCCGAAATAACCGCCGCAAAATCAAAGTCGGTCCAAAGCAGGATATCGATCAGATCACGAGCCAGCACCACCTCATAGCCGCCGTTGTTCAACATCTCGCTCACCAACAAACCAATCAGCTCATCATCTTCGACTAATAGGATTCGGAGTTTCATGAGGCGTGGTTAATGGTTCGGCGTCCGCGTATCTCCATGAAGCTTACGTTGAAGATCAGGAAAGAACGCTGGATATGTTACAACGATATCCAGTGTCCTAAATATACAATCTGCAATCCAAGAAACTACCTGAATCACAAACGTCACTTGTGTAGTTTTGCCTGTATATTGCATCTTTAGCCACCTCTCCTAGGCAGTTTTCATTCCAAAGCAGGTTTTTCACCCGAAATGGTCAGGGAATAGCAATAAGACGCGTCGCTAAAGCATATCAATTAACACGATAGTCGCTTTGGGAGGGCGGGGCGCTGTCCCCGCCGATCGGCGCCGACGGCGCGGCGCCCTCCATCGGATTTGTAAATTCGCTCGCAGCGCAATACGACGGAGTTTGCTCCGACTGGTTGGCGGTGGGAGTGATTTATACCGCGATGCCTGGTGGGTAAAACCGTTCCACCCATTCACTAAAATACCCCGAGACCCACCCGAGACTATTTACTGGAAAACGGATTTCAGAAAAACCGCATTAGCGCCGAAATTGCGCTTCACGTTTTTCGCATCCGCAGCGTCACGCGAACGCTCAATCACGAGCCAGCCCGTCCACCCAAGTTCATCCAAAGTTTGTTTCACTTTCGAAAAATCGATCTTCGGATCATTCTGCAACCACACGCCATCTTGATTCGTGCAATGGATTTGACAGATGCGATCGCGGCCGAGAATCCGCAGTTCTTCGCAAAGATCGCGCCCATTTTGGAGCGCGTTTGAGAAATTAAAATAACTCTTCACGGCCGGTGAGCCGACCTCGTCGAGCAACTTCACCTCTTCAACCGCACCCAGCGCAGTTTCAATCCCGATCACCACGCCGGCCGCGGCAGCGAGCGGCGCCACTTTTTTCAAACGCTCCACCACGGCAGGTCGGAGTTCGGGGTGCTTCACCAAGTCACCTCTCACGCCAAGGGGAAGAAACACCACCTTCACTCCCAGCAACCGCGCCGTCTCAATACAATCCCGAACCGTAAGGTCGATACCGGGTCGTTCGGCAAACGACTGAGCATAGAATCCCGTCATGCCGAGCGAACAAAATTCGATTCCGAGTTCAGCCCGCTTATCGAGAAATTGTTGCCGCACCACCGGGTCCACCAGCTTGTTGTCGAACGTCGGACGATCCCCCAGCCCGCCCATGTCAACTTCGACCCCGTCAAGACCGAGCTCCTGCGCGAGCGACAAAGCGCCAAGCTTTTGACGCTTCAACATCATCAAATCCACTGCGGCGATTTTATACCGCTGCACCTTGCGCTCGATCTGCGGTTGCGCCTTCGCGGAGGCATCAACCTTCGTTTCACCCGCACCGAACGACAACGATACCGCCATGAAACAAAAACCTATGACTACGCCCAAAAAACAGCAACGTTGCATCGCGCTACGAACGCCATTGTCCCCTAACGAACGTAAATTCGTGTGTTTCATTTCGACTGAGTCTCCAAACTCTCGTTGCCGGCAGGTTTTTCTTTCTGGCCCTTGTTCTTACCCACGCCTTGCGCCGCGAGATAATTGTTAATTTTACCTTTGTATTGGTTAAATATTGCTGACTTCGCATCCATGCTGCCGGCATCCATCGCCTCCTCCCGCGCAGCTTTTAGCAACTTCAGAACTTGCGCCTTTTGAGCATCCGTGAGTTCCGGATATTTCTCCAGATACCCGCCATAGGTGAACTGAACCTTTCCGACGGTCATACCATCTTTAACCTTTTCAATTAGTTCGGCATTCAGATCATTTCCCAATGCCGCAATAAAACGA
>JAYTWC010000441.1:0-3754 GCA_043743635.1 Verrucomicrobiota bacterium
CCACCTTGTCAGACCGTGCGCGCTCGCCTTGACTGTCAGCCGCATGACCCCCGATCAATTTTGGACCAGCCAGGACGGCCAGATCCTAACCGTTAAACCTAAGGATGAGCAGACGATGGCGCTCACGCTCGCCTTCTGGCCACGCAATCCCGCCGAGTTCGAATTCATGAAGGAGCAGCGCGCCCAGTTGCACTTCACCGAACGCAGCACCCTCGCCCGCATTGGCATCGAGATGACCACCGTCGGCACGCCGAAGGTCGATGGCAACCGGTTGTTGCTCGACGCCGAGGCCTCGCTCTACGACCTCAGTTTTCCCAACGCCGCATACTGGAAAAAACTCCTACGCTCCGGCGTGCCCGTCGGCCGCCTCTACCAGGCGCCCGAATCCACGAAACTCAACACGAACGAAATCTGGGACGCGGTAAAATCCAACCGCCTCAAGCTCCCCAACACCATTAGCATCGACCGTCTCGGACGCGTTTTCCTCACGCCGCACAGCGTCCGCTACACCCTCAATCCCCGCCTTCAACGTCCTCAATTCGAACGCCTCGTCAGCGGTGACGCCGGCCGCGGCTACCTCGATAAAATCCAGGTCCGCCACGAGACCGAGATGCTCACCATCCCACCCCGCTCCGGCGTGCTCACCAGCTGCTCCATGTATTTGAAAGAGCACTACGTGCTGCTCAACCGCGGCGAGGGCAACTTCGGTCTCCATACCAGCGCCGTGCTGCTCGACCCGATCAAGACCTTCGGCACAAACATCATGCTGGAGATCTACAACACCAGCGATCAGCTCGTGGTAAATCCCGTCGTCGCCGTCGAGATTTTCCGTGCCCCCGTCGCCGCCGATCCCGAGACCAAGTCGTTGGAAAAACGCCGCACCCGCCTGCACGCCGCCTCGACCACGATCTTCAAATGCCTCGACGAAAACCCGCCGAAGGACAACGGCGAGGCCCGCCCCAAAGCCCGCCTCACCCTCAAAGGCCAGAGCTCCACGATGGAAAACTACAGCCTGCTCCTAAACGTGGCCGATCAGGCGGGCCTCAAGACACGGCTCGAGAACCTCCCGTCCCCCTGCGGTTTCCCAACCATGATCCAGGCCCTCGACGCCGCGCCCGATCATGCCGATACACTGCTCATCGACTATTTTCCGAACCTGCTCGAGGAAATCGAACTCTTCACCCGTCTCCAAAAGCTGAAACTCCGCCGCCTGATCTTCCGCAAGCCCTCGCGTTCGCACGGTTTTTTTCTCTCAAACAACACCCACGCCCGGCTCGAAACCTTCAACGCACTCGGCATTGACGTGTACTGGCACAACGAATCGATCAAGGACCTGTTCCTCCACACCTACAAAAAGAACCACGGCTTCTTTGTACGCGATGAAATGGTTAGGAAATTCCAGGAATCCACCATCCTCGCCTTCTACGGTTCTGCCGTCGGCCTCGACGACAAGGAAACCGCTAAGATTTCCACGCTCATCGACAAACTCACCGCCTACATTGGCAAGCCCGCCGGCGTGCTCACGGGCGGCGGCGGCGGCGTCATGCGCCTCGCGACCGATCAGGCCCGCAGCAAAGGCGCGTTAACCGGCGCATGTTTCCTCGAACTCGAAGCCCAACCGCCCGAACTCGGCGTGGACTTTTTCAACACCTTCCAGGACACCGCGCGTCACAACCGCCAAAAGTGGTTCGAGATCGCCGATTTTTGTATCTTTAATGTGGGTGGAGTCGGCACGCTCGAGGAAATCGGCATCGAATTGTGCAACCTGAAACTCGGCATCCGCCCGCGCGTGCCCTACATTTTCTACAACTCCGAATACTGGACTGATCTGCGCAAACAGATCCGCGAAATGATCCGCACCCAACGCGCCCCAGCATGGATGGCCGACTACATCCTCTTCACCGAAGACCCCGACGAAGTCGTCGCCTTCTACCGCAAGACACTGAAGGTGCTGTGAGCCGCTTCGCTCATGAAATCACGCCGTCGCAGGTTTTTGGCTAGGGCGGATGGTCCCTCATCCGCCGCGGACAATGCGGAGCATTGTCCCTACCTCAAGACAAGCACTCTGCGAGTCGCTTCGATCACACTGCTCTTCACATTTGCAGCACCTCACCCAGTTCGGCTTTTCGCCGTTAATCAACCTGTCGCAACCCCGACCAATAACGAGAGCGAAGCGAAGTCCATAGGGGCGGTGAAGGTCGCACAACTCGACTTCATCCTACCAAAAGAAAAAGACCCTAAAGAACCTCGGTCACTCGAACGTTTTTTCGGCCAAAACGGAAACCGGCATTACTACACAAGCGACGCCGGTACTGACTGGGACAAAAAATGGGATCTATTTTCCAAAGCTCTGATTCAAAAAGCCGTCACAGTACAACTCGACGACAAAAACCTTAAACACTGCCTCGAAGCATTGAGCCTCGTAAAACACAGCTCTCTTTACCAAGGGGCCAAACAGCAGCTCGCGGTTATTCCTACTGAAGCCTATCTGGCCAAACACGAAAAAGGCAGTTGTTGGATTATCGTTTGTCAGTGGGAGGAGATTGTTGAAAGCGAGCCTTACATCATACTCGGCCATACACGGATTTGGGCGGTAGATACTCAAAGCTATGATGTTATAGCTTTCACGACCTGCGACTGAATGTTCGGGGCTCCGCCTTGACGTTATAACATCCGTAGCCACACTTACCTCATGCACCTCGAACTCAAGCTCCGCAAAATCGGTAACTCCGTCGGCGTCGTCCTTCCCAAAGAAGCACTCGCCAAGCTTGAGTCCAACGAAGGCGACACGCTGATTTTGAGCGATGCACCCGGCGGCGGTTATCGCATCACGCCCAACAAAAACGATTTTGCCGAGCAGATGGCCGTCGCTGAAGACGTCGCCAAGCGCTATCGCAACACCTTGCGGGAACTCGCCAAATGAAGGCTCCCGTTTGGGTACGGCGCGATGTTGTGCTCGCCGTTCAAGAAATACTTCTGGCCGAGCATGGCGGTGCCGCTGGCATACGTGACGAAGGCATGCTCGATTCCGCTCTCGGTCGACCGGAAAACTTTTTGGCCTACGGCAAACCCAGTATCTTCGAATTGGCCGCCGCCTACGCCTTCGGTCTCGCCAAAAACCATCCGTTTATCGACGGCAACAAGCGCATCGCGTTCGCCACCGCGATCATGTTTCTCGAACTCAACGGTCATCGCTTCACGGCGACCGAAGTCGACGCCGTCCTAAAAACCCTCGCGCTCGCCGCCAGTGAAATGACCGAGTCCGCCTACGCTGTTTGGATTCAGGCGAATTCTCGGCGTGCACCGCGCGCATAAACCGTTTCCCATTCCTTTTCTGCAATGTCCCTCCCTCGCAACATCCTCATCGTCGGCTCCGGCGGACGCGAACACGCCCTCGTCAAAGCCTGCCTGGCTTCCCCCGCCAAGCCCCGCATCCTCGTCGCGCCCGGCAACGCCGGCATCGCCCAAGACGCGACTTGCATGCCTTTTCTAGCCGATGACATTGCCGGTATCGTCGCGTTGGCGCAGCGCGAGAAAATCGATTTCGTCATCGTCGGCCCCGAAGTGCCGCTTTCACTCGGTCTCGTTGACGAACTCATCAAGGTCAACATTCCCGCCTACGGGCCAAAAGCCGATGGCGCGCGGTTAGAGGCCTCGAAGATTTTCACCAAGCAGATCCTGCTCAAGTACAACATCCCAACCGCCGCCGCCGGTTTCTTCAGCGAAGTCGCCCCCGCCCTCGCCTACCTGCGCA
>JAYTWC010000442.1:0-5066 GCA_043743635.1 Verrucomicrobiota bacterium
CGAAATGCTTTGGGCGACATCATACTGAGACCAATGACACCACGCATCAGGTCCTCTTTGCGTTTGGGCGTCAGCCATGGGTCGGATAATGCAGCGTCCAGAGCCAAGTGAGCATCGGATTCGGTCCAGGTCGTGGGTGAAGGAGGGCGCATGGGGGGAAGTTAGTAGAACGAAAAGGAGCAGGGGTTGGTTATATGGCTTGGATGGTGGTCAGGCCGGCGCGCAGGGGAGGGATGCTGTCTTGTGCGCGCACGAGTGCGTCGAGATCAGCCTGATCGGTCTCGAGGTAACGCGCGGTCGTGAGCGGCGAACGGTGTCCAACGATGCGCTGTGTTTTGATCAGATCGTGACCGGATAATTCATAGATGCGGCGCACGAAGGTTTTTCTCATCGAATGCGTGGCGATGCGTTCGGTGAATCCGCAAGCCCCGGCCGCGTCCACGATGACCCGATGCGCTTGATACCGACTGAGCGGCCGATTGCCGCCTTCGCGGCTCTGAAATAAGAAACTGCCCGGGAAGAGTTCGGCCTGTTCAAGGTAGGTCGCGATCGAGTGGCGAAGATTTTCCGGCACGACCACGCGCCGATTGTGGACGGCCCGGGCACGGGAACCATTGCCGCCTTTCAGGTTCTGCCGGCTGATCGTGATCTCTCGCCGGACGCTATTCGCATCCGCGACATCCTTCACTTTCAGCGAGAGCAGTTCCGAGACGCGGTAACCCAAATAACTTCCCATCTCCAAGAGTAGGGCATTGCGAATCCGGCCGCGGGACTTCAGGTGGGAGAGAATTTCTTGTTCTTCAAGCGGAGTGAAAGGGCGGGCCATGCCGGAGAGTTAGTAGCCGCCGTCTGGCGGCATCTTTCCGGCTGGGCGCGGCGTCGAAAAATTCACCCTTTCAGTAACTAATCGCTCCCGTCACTACGAGGGTGAGTGCAACGTTACTCTAAGTAGGTTGCACTGGGGGTGCTACTGGTGGGTGCTACGTTACACCACGAAGGTTGACTGGTGCAGGAGCACATTTGCGTTAACCCGACCACGTCACCGCAAACACTTGCACTCACCAGCTGGCCAAAAATAATCGTTTCAGTGCCCCAATTGCCGAAGTCGGGTTAGAGTGTCGACTGTGGCCCAGACAACCGCTCGATTCCAGGCAATCCAAGCAGATCCCATTTTGGCTCAAGCAGCTTTTGGGACGGTTGGAATTCCCTCTCGTTGGTAGTTAGGTATCTGCGACTATTCGAGATGTATAATGCCGCGTTTCATCCCGGCGAGGATTGCTTGTGTCCGGTCGGCGACGCCGAGCTTAGTCAATATGTTTGTGACGTGAACCTTTACTGTGGCTTCGACGATGTTTAGTCGCGACCCAACTTCTTTGTTGCTGAGTCCCTTAGCGATTAGAACCAATACTTCCAGTTCGCGGCTGGAAAGTTGGGATGAGATTCGGCCGGCAAGTCGGCGCGCAATTTCTTTCGGTAGAAATTGATTTCCGTTGTTGATGCTTCGAATCGCTTCAACTAGCTCGGCGAGAGGTGTGTCTTTGACTACAAATCCCGAGGCGCCCGCGTGCAAAGCTGCAGCGATTTCGTCTCCACTGCTGTAATTGCTAAGAACCAGAATCCGCACGTGACCAAATTCACGCCGAAGCGCGACAATGGTTTCGATTCCGTTGCGCTTCGGCATTCGCAAATCGAGAATAACAATGTCGGGTCGATGGGTCTGATAGGCGGTGATTGCTTCCTCACCGTCTTCGGCCTCCGCCACGATTTGCATGTCGGGCTGGTTGCCCAAGGCAAACGAAAGTCCCATACGCATCAGGATATGGTCGTCAACCAGCATTAATCGAATCTTGGAGCCGCGGTCGTCTGTGCGCATGACTATGCTATTGCTCCTTTGTTGAGGGGCACGTGTACCTCAACTCGAGCGCCTTTGCCGGGCTGACTCAGGATTTCCAGAGTTGCGCCGATCTTGCTGGCTCGTCCGCGAAGGCTGCGAAGACCGAAGTGGCCGATCGGGCCATTAAGAATTTTCCCCGGATCGAAGCCGCAGCCGTTGTCCCGAATCGAAAGGCGGACTTCCGTTTCTGAAAACGTCAGCAATATTTCGAGGTGAGTGGCTGCTGCGTGTTTTACGGCATTTGCAATCGCTTCCTGCACGATGCGAAGGAGGTGATGTTCGATCGTCGATCCAAGCGAGTGGGACGAGCCGACGACTGTGACGGTTGCGTGGGTAGGCTCAGGCGCAATCTGCGAGATAATGAGTTTCACCGCTGTCTCCAAGTCCGCCTCGTCGAGCATCGATGAGTGCAGGTCCCAGACTGCGTGTCTGACTTCATTTCGACTGAACGTTACCATGTTGCGCGCGACCAAGAGCCCATTTTTAACCTCAGGCGGACATGGCTCGAAATTGGAGGTGCTTTCTAGTTGAAGGAGCAGTCCGCTGAATCCCTGTTCCAAACTGTCGTGAATTTCCCCGGCGAGCCGATTTCGCTCGGCCAGCGTCGCTGCGGTTCGGGTTTCCTGCTGAAGTTTTTCCATCGTTGATTTCAATTCCGTGGTCCGTTCTGCGACCAATTTTTCCAACGCGGCATTTCGAGTTTCAGCGCGATGCAGGGATAGTTGGATTAAAATCAGAACGAGCCCCGTCGCTCCGATCGCGTAGATAGCGATCGCGTACCAAGTGCGGTACCACGGCGGGGCGACGGAGAAATCGAAGAATGCGGCGTCGCCGACGGGGCCGCGGCTGCTGACGAGTCGAATGCCTAGCTGGTAGCTACCTTCGTGCAGATCGGAGAGATTGAGTGAAGATGTCGAGCCGAGGCTGCTCCACGGATTGGTGTTTAGCTTGAACTCGTAGGCGGGTGTGCGTCGTGACGCATAGCTACCGGAGAAGAATTGAAACGTGAGGCTGTTCTCCGCGTAGGAGAGCGACCGGGCAGCGAGTGGCAGTTCATCGCGAGTGCGACTATTCCGGGCCGACACCAGCACCGGACGGAAACGCGGCGGTGTTTTGATTTCGACCGGTTTTTCGACGTGGTAAAGCGTCTCGCCTGTGGAGATCCAGATGTCGCTGCCGGGAAGTGCTTGGACGAGGGGAACATTTTCGTTGATCACATCGTATGATGAGGCGTCGACCGAGAACCGACCGTCGTTTTCCGAGAGAGAGAGCACACCGTGTTCGTGGGAGACCCACCATCGGCCGGAGTCGTCTTTTACGACGCGTCCGACCGGATAGGGTGAGGCATCGAAGACGGCTTTGATCGCCCCGGGAGCCTCGACGAGAGCCTCGCTCTTTTCATCGAAGAAGACCGTGCGCTGATCGGGACCGACCATGACAACGGTGTCGCCGACAATGCTGACATTGACCCAGCGTGAATCTGGCGATGAGAAGGGTTCGAAGACCTGCGCCTGCAGGCGACCGGCAATGATCGAGAGCCGGGCTGCGCGATTGGCTCCAAGTTCGATCCACGCAGAGTTTTTCGCAGCGTGACCGACGTAGGGATAGCCGAGTCCGGGGATGCGTGGCGCGCATTCCGTCCAGGCATTTCCCGCCCAGCGCAGCGCAGCGATTTCGTTCGTTCCAATGACAAAGCAGGTGCCGTCTTCGATGGCGACGAGTCGCGCGGGGTCGATTTCGGACATCACAGAGACGAACCTGCCATCGGACTGTTTAGCAGACACCCCTTTGTTGGCGACCAGCAGCCACGGTCCGCTCGCCGCGATGCCCCACGCGCCCGAGGCAGGCTGACCACTCATCAACTGAAAGTGCGTGGTGGTGCCAGACGAGTCGGGTATTGGTTCGTATAGGCGCCCGTTGGACGCGACCACAAGGCGGTTGTCCCAGACGACAACTTGAGGCCAGCTGATCGGCAGACCCAAAGGTTGCGAGAACGTCGTGACAGATTGCCCGTAAAGAATTTTGGTTACGCCGTTTTCGGCGGCGGCCCAAAGCACGCCGGGTTCGTTGCAGGCAAGCGCGTTGATGCGGTGATACTCGGGGCTGTTGAGCGACGTTCTGAGCTGGCCTTGATCATCCAAGATATACAACCCACCGCCTGTGACTGCGACCGCGAACAACCCCTCGGGTAGCGATTGGATCGCGGTGATCCTTCCCGGTAGCCGCTCCCAAAACGGGCCGGCGAGGGGCACGAATATCCCGTCGCGCCATACGAGAAGCTGCCGGCGGGTGGTCGAGGCCAACGCATGATCGACTCCGAGGGTCGCGATGTTGTCCACGATCGAGGCGCCGAAGAGATGTCGGTCGGAATCGGCGACGGTTTCATTCGCCGGATCGAGTACTTGAACTCCGCGCCCATGCGAGGAAACGTAAATTTTTTCTCCCATTGCGAACACGCGTGCCACTCCCCGAATTTCGAAGAAGCGATGCGTTTTGTTTCTTGGATCCCAAAACACGACGCCATTCCAGCCACTGAAGTAGACGCCTTGGCTTGTTACCAGAACGTCTGTGAAGCTTGTCGCCGCGACCCAGTCAGGAGTCTTGGTGGCGTGAAATGGTTGAGGGCGGAGCTTGCCGTCAGGCGTTGTCGCAAGCAAGCCCCACGAGCCGACCCCGCCGAAATAGATTCGGCCGTCGGTGTCGGGCGCGGTGCTGAGGAAGCGAACATTACTGAGATCTTTGTCCGCGATGTCGATCCACGCGTTGTCGTTCAAGACGACGTAAGCGCCCCGGTGAACGATCGCGATCCGCCCGCGTTGATCGAAGGTTAGGCTGTTAGCGTGAGTGATGTCGCCGATTTCTTCGAATGAGTAAATTCGCGTGAACGGAAGTCCCTTGGCGAGGGGGTGCGCGCGCCCCTGGGTCGCGCTAAACAGCAGGAGAGCGCAAACAAGCGCCGCGACAAATGAGCTGTAGCTCAGACATCGTTTGATGCACGAGCGAGCAGTTCCAGTTCGATCACGATCTCGGGGAAATTGTTCGGTCGACTGGAGGTTAACTCGGTGCATAGTTGGAACAGGCGTTAGTATGAGTCGCCGTACGGGACGGGTAAAGGCGTATCACAGAACTACGACTTTGGTCGTAGCCTCCGTTCTACCATTGCGAGTTTGAT
>JAYTWC010000443.1:0-1953 GCA_043743635.1 Verrucomicrobiota bacterium
AATAATCATGCCGCGCAAAGCCAAGTCCGCCGATAACGACGCTCAATCTGAAGCTGTGGAAGCCGCCATTTCACAGACCCAAACCGCCGCAACCGAGGGCGCTGGCGGTGCCGTGCCAGATCTGCCCGCAGGAGGAATCAACGACAAGATCCGCAACCTCATCCGCCTTTCGAAAGAGCAAGGTTACCTCACCTTCGACGACATCAACGAAGCGCTACCCGACTCCGTTGAAAACCAGGACGAAATCGACAACGTCCTCTCCATTCTCCAAAATCTCGAAATCGAGATCCTCGAACCCGACCAAGTCGAAGACTACAAACAGCGTCAAGAAGAGGCCGAGGAGGAAGAGTCCCGCTCATCCCAGCACGATATTCTCGATGACCCGGTTCGCATGTACCTCAAGCAGATGGGCCAAGTCCCTTTGCTCACCCGCGAACAGGAAGTTGAAATTTCCAAGCGCATCGAAAATGCCGAACTCAAGGCGCAGGAAGCGCTTTTCGAGTCCGCGATCATTGGTCGCTACATCTCATCGCTCGGTGCCAAGTTAATCACCCGCGAAGAACGTTTCGACCGCATCGTAATCGACAAGAAAATCGAGAGCCGCGAAAACTATTTCAAGAACCTGCCCAAGCACGTCGAACTCGCCCAAAAAGGTGAAATCGGCGTCGCCGAAGCCTGGGACGAATACCAAAAGACCAAGGACGAAGCCGGCAAGAAACGCGTCCTATCCAAGTTCCACAAACGAGAAAACGCTCTCAAATCCGGCTTTGGAAAATTTTTCTTCAAGCTAAAGGTTTACGAAGAATATCTCGAACAACAGCAGCCACTCCTGACCGAGATCGAGGGCTTGATCGAACAACTCGACCGCGCCAAAAATCCAAAGACAAAGAAAGACGCCGCGATCGATACAAAGCCCATTCACGCACGCCTGAAGCAAATCGAGATTGAGCAGCGCGTTGCCCCGCAACGCCTCCTCGAAGTCGTTAAGCAGACCTTCGTCCACGTCCGCGAAGCCCACAAAGCCAAGACCGAGATGGTCGAGGCCAACCTGCGCCTCGTGATCTCAATCGCGAAAAAATACACCAACCGCGGCCTCTCCTTCCTCGATCTCATTCAAGAGGGCAACATGGGCCTCATGAAAGCCGTCGAGAAATTCGAATACCGCCGCGGCTACAAATTCTCCACTTACGCCACGTGGTGGATCCGCCAGGCCATCACCCGCTCCATCGCCGATCAAGCCCGCACCATCCGCATTCCGGTGCACATGATCGAGACCTTGAACAAGGTTATGCAGGTGCAAAAGCAACTCCTCCAGGAATTCGGCCACGAACCGACTCCCGAAGAAGTTGCCGACGAGATGAATCTTCCCGTCGAACGCGTGCAGCAGATCATGAAGATGGCCCAACAACCCATCTCGCTGCAGTCCCCCGTCGGCGACGGTGACGACACCAGCTTCGGCGATTTCATCGAGGATAAATCGGCCGACAACCCCTACGACATGACCGCGTTTTCGCTCCTGCGCGAAAAGATCATCGACGTTCTCGACTCGCTCACCGAACGCGAACGCCGCGTCCTCTCGCTTCGTTTCGGCCTAATCGATGGTTATAGTCGCACCCTCGAAGAAGTCGGTAAACAATTCAAAGTCACCCGCGAGCGCATTCGTCAGATCGAAGCCAAGGCGCTGCGCAAAATGCGTCATCCAACGCGCATCCGCCAGCTCCACGGTTTCTTCGATGCCGAACAGCTCGACAACGCTCAAAACCTGCTCAAACAGGTCGCAGCAAAGAAACCGGACGACGCGAATCCTCCCATGCCAGGCGCCTAAGAGAAATGCGCTTCCCACCTTTACTAAACCACTCGATCCGACTATCCTTCTGTTAACATGAACAGTCTTATTTCCCTCCCGCTCGCTGGTGTTTTGGGCCTCGGTGGCATGGAGCTTTTCGCAATTTT
>JAYTWC010000444.1:0-6033 GCA_043743635.1 Verrucomicrobiota bacterium
CCAGGATCGAAGAGGCCGGTGACGGGCATGAGGCCACCGGCGCGGCCGATGATCTCGCGGGCGATCATTTCGGAATGACCCGAACCAAAGGTATGAAGTACGCCGCCGGCGGCGATGGAGCGGCCGATGATGGGCGCGAGAGCGGCGAGAGCGGCGGCGTTTTTTTGGCAGGCGTTGGCGAGCAGTTCGTTGGCGCGGGCAAGGTACGAATCGGCGAGGGACGGCATGGTTGGTGTATGCGCGGAAATGTCTTTGGCGGAAAGAGGAAAACAGTCGTGCAAGGCGTGAAAAATCTTTCGTTTGGTAAAAAGGTCTTTTACGTAGATTGCTTATGTACCCTAGAATTCTGGCGTTGGGTTTGGCGGTGTTGTTAATCTCGGCACACGCGGCTAATTTGATTCCGATCGAGGACTTCGCGCGGCCGCCGGCGTTCACCCGGGTGGGGTTGGCGCCCGATGGCCAGACGTGCGCGTTTTTGCGCGAGGTAGATGGGCGTGATCATTTGTTTTTTGCGGATATCGCGACGGCGAAGGTGAAAGGGTTCGATCTTGGAGGGGCCGAGGCGGCTCATGGGGAGCGTGAGATCTTGTGGTATCAGTGGCTGGGGCCAAAGCGGGTGTTGGTGGGCGTTGGTGTTCCGGTCAATTTGATTGAGGGAACGGCGGCCTATGATCGCGATGGGGAAAATTGGCAGGCGGTGAGTGGTTATATTGGTTATGGTACCGGCATCCGGATGAATTATGAGCCGTTGCGTGCGTATCATGCCATTCACAGTTTTAACGATGATGCGCGTGTGCTGATGCTGGATGAGCGGGAGTCGGCGGGAAATGAAGAGCGGCTTTTTCCGCACGTTGTAGAAATCAATACGAAGACAGGCGTCTGTGACCGGGTGGTGACCAATCCTGGCCACGTGGTTTCCTGGCTACCCGACCGTCAAGGGACGATCAGAATCGGTATGGAGCGCACCAAGGAAAAGATTTCCTTTATCTATCGTGAAGATGCGAAGAGTCCGTGGCGGCCGATTCCTGATCTCGATCACAAGGTTGAGGCCGCGCCGATGGCGATGGGGTTTAGTTCGGATGGCAAGGGTATCTATATCGCTGCCAATAATGAGAAAAAATGCCGGGCTCTCTATTTTTGCGATTTAGCCACGGGTAAAGCGGGCACGCCTTTGCTGGAGCTACCGGGTTATGACGTGGAATTTCCGTATTCGGGTGCATTGGCCGGCCCAATCTGGTCTGATCAGAAACAGGCGATTGTGGGTTTTCGTTACATTACGGATGGCCCGCGAGTGAAATGGTTCGACCCGGAGTATGCACAGAATATGGCGGCGATAGATCAGGTGTTGCCTGGAATGGTTAATCTGCCGATGAACATTTCGAACAACGACCGGACCCTGCTGATCCTGTCTTTTTCAGACTGTCAGCCTCCTGCGTATTATCTCTATTCGCCGACCGAGAATCAATTGACGGCATTTGTTCATGCCTGTCCCTGGATCAAACCGGAACAGATGGCTCCAATGCATCCGATGAGTTACAAGGCGCGCGATGGATTGGAAATTCATGGTTATCTCACTGTGCCATTGGGTCAAAAGCCGTTGAATCTCCCGCTGGTGGTGATGCCGCATGGTGGTCCATGGGTGCGCGATGTCTGGGGATATGACCCGTTGGTTCAAATGCTCGCCAACCGCGGTTATGCTGTGCTTCAGATGAATTATCGTGGCTCGGCTGGTTATGGCCAGGGTTTCTCACGGAAAGGCCGGGGGCAGGTTGGTGGAGGGATTCAGCAGGATATTGAAGATGCGACGCGCTGGGCGATTGAGAAGAAGGTAGCCGATCCGAAGCGTATCGCCATCGTTGGTGCGAGTTACGGCGGGTATTCGGCTCTTTATGCGCTGGGGCAAAGCCCCGGTTTATATTGTTGCGGAATTTCGATTGCGGGGGTGTCGGACTGGTTGAGCATCTACAAAAACATCAGTGATCCGGAGTACCAATTTGCGCGTGAGCATTGGATCAAGGAGATTGGTGATCCTGAGAAGGATGAGGGAAAGCTGAAGGCGATCTCGCCGGTGAATTTTGCGGAGAAGATTGTGGCACCTTTGCTGATTATCCATGGTAAGGACGATAAGACGGTGCCGCTAAAGCAGGCGAAGAAGATGATTTCAGCGCTTGATAAAGCGGGTCACAAACCAGAGTCCCTTTTGGTTCCAGATGAAGGCCACGGTTTCCGGTCCGAGAAGGCACGCGTGGCCGAATACAAGGCCATCGAGGCGTTTCTGGCGAAATATCTGGGGCCGTTGAAGTGATTCCGAAACAATTGCCAGCGGCACGATTGGCGGTGTTGCTTAGTAAAAAAGTGTGCCGCTGATCGAGCCGAAGACGGAGCACTTGTTCTGGCTTTTGAACTCGTGGGTGCGCATGGCCTGGCTGTAGGTGATTTGAAAATGGCTTGAGCCGAGGGCGAAGCCGAGTTGCCAGTCCGCAACGAGGGGTTGTTTGCCGATGTGCGGGCTTTCGCGAAAAGTATTCCCGTCGAGGGTGATGTCGCGGGCGATGGCACGGGCGTCGACCGCGCCGAAGACAAAGGCGTTCCAGCGCGGACGGGCGGCGCTATTGGAATCGCCGCTGGGGCGGATCAGGTTGGTGCCAAAATCGGCGGGCAATTTCCAGCCTGCGCGGGCTTCGCAGCCGAGGTTGACGTACGTGAAAATGTTGCCGGCACTGAAGCCGCCGTGGGGGATGAAGTCGGCACCAAAACCGTCGTGAGATCCGGCGGTGCTCAAGCGATATTTGCGTTCGAAGACGACGTTGATGCCGATTTCGTTTTTGATCTGGTGAGTCCATCCTTCGGCGTGGGCGACGCCGATGATGTCGTGGAAACCGTTTTGGATTTCGCGGCCGCGGGCGGAGGGGCCAACGGTGCCGGCGGTGATTTCAAACACGTCCAAGCGCGGAGGAATCCACGAACCGTCTTTTTCGATTCTTTCTGGCAAGTAGTTTTGGTAGGCAGCACCGACGTAGAGCCACGCGGCGTAGGGCCGGTCGTTGGGTTGGAATTCGGCGGTGTGGATATTTACCGGTGTGTAAATATTTTGGCCGATTGAGAGATCGAGTTTGTAGGCGGCGTCGGGTACGGTCAGGCGGCCGAAGGCGCGGGCCATGGCGCGGACCGGCCAGAGAATTTCGTCACCCGTGAAGCTGCGCAGGTCGGTGGTGAGAAAGGAGAGTTTGAAGCCGTTGGTGTAGTGCTGATCGGTGCCGGCGAAGTATTTGTCGTTCTCGGAGTAGACGCTGACAGAGCCGATATGCAGGTGTTCGGGTTGAGGAATTATGTCAGCCGGTGTCTCGGCGCCAAAAGCGGTGAGCAGCAGCGATGCCGCGCAAGAAAATATAACCAGTGTTGTCCGCCAAAAGGTCATAAGAGAAGGCTGGTTGGTTTAGGGCAGCCAGCAAGGGCTGGTGTAATTATTCTTCCCAGCGTCCGTAGATTCCGCAGGGCAGGATTTTGCCGTCGCGCTTGATGGGAAGGCCGACTTCACCTGAGGTGAGGGTGCCGTTGCGGCTGCCGAAGATATCGGAGATCAAGTTGGCTACGACGGTGGGCGAGAGGCGGGCGGTGTAGGCGTTGAGGAGGAAAAAGAGCGGTCGGTCGCTGAGGAGGCGCGAGCACTCGACGAGCAGTTCCCAGAGGTGGTCCTCGAGGCGCCACATTTCTCCCGAGCTGCCGCGGCCATAGGTGGGCGGGTCCATGATGATGGCGTCGTAGTGGCGGCCGCGCTTGATTTCGCGGCGGGCGAATTTCAGGCAGTCATCGGTGATGTAGCGGATGGGTGCGGTGGAGAGGCCGGAGAGCGCGGCGTTTTCTTTGCACCATTTAACCATGCCTTCGGCGGCGTCGACGTGGCAGACGCTGGCACCGGCTGCGGCTGCGGCGCAGGTGGCGGCACCGGTGTAGCCGAAGAGGTTGAGGACATTGATCTCACGGCCGGCAGCTTTGGCGGTACGGATCTTCTCGGAAAACCAGTCCCAGTTCACGGCTTGTTCGGGGAAGAGCCCGGTGTGTTTGAAGGAGGTCGGGTGGATCTTGAAGGCGAGCGGACCGTAACTGATTTTCCAGTTTTCGGGCACAGGGCGGCGGAATTCCCATTTGCCGCCGCCGGTATCGCTGCGGTGGTAGAAACCGTCCCATTTATCCCAAACGTCGCCGCCTTGTCGTTGCCAGATGATTTGGGGGTCGGGACGGACAAGGGTGTAGGCGCCCCAGCGTTCCTGTTTCATTCCGGTGCCGCAATCGAGCAGTTCGTAATCCTTCCATTTGTTGGCGAGGATAAGGGATGGGCGTTGGACCGGTGTGGACATGGTGATAGGTGGACAGCGAATGAGCGGGATACGGGTTTGTCGAGCGTGTGACGTCTGGGAGACCTTCTTCCATGAAATGTACCGGGCGGTTGACACAGGCTAACTTCCTCGTAACTCAGTCTTCCTTCCTATGAAAAAGATCTATTTTATAATCAGCGTACTGCTGTTTGCGTTGGCGGTTCGTACCGTCTCGGCTGACGTGGTCGAGACGAAGTCGGGAGCTAAAATCATTGGCAAAGTGACCATGATCGACGGTTCGACCGTGGTGGTGGACACCGACTTTGCTGGTGTCATCAAAATCAAACAGAGCGATGTCGTGAGCATCACCACGGACGCTGCGGCAAATATTCGCTTGGCTACTGGCACGGTTTTACAAGGCACGGTGGCGGGCGAAGGCGCTGGCGCGGTGACGATTACCAGTGCGGATGGCGCGATTCGCACCACGGTCGACAAAATCGTAACGACATGGGCACCGTCGGCCAAGGATCCTGAAATCGTTGCTCTGCAACGCGGTTGGGCCTATGAAGCGGGTCTTGATATTGTGGGTAAGACGGGCAACAGCGAACAGCTCGGCACAGGTTTCAATTTCCGTGCGACGTTGAACGGGCCGCAGGACAAGTTGATGTTCTATACCGCGTATGACCGTCAGGTTACGGAAGGTCAGAAATCGGCCGACCAATTAAAGGCAGGCGTCGATTATCAGAACAGTTTCTCGGGTCGCTACTCGTGGTACCTTCGCGATGAAGCCGGATTTGATCGCGTTAAGTTGATCGGTTTTGGCAACGTCGCCGCGTTCGGTCTCGGTTACGACATGGTTAAGCAACCGAAGCATATGCTGACGGGCCGAGTCGGTGTCGCTCATCGCTTTGAATCATATCGGGTGGATCCGATTGAGTTTCAAAAACGGATCGACGCGCTTTTGCCGGTAACGGCGACTGATGCTCAGAAGACTGAGTTTAAGCGTATTGCGACCAAGGAAAGCGTGAACTCGGCCGGTCTCGACGTGGGCCTAACCCACTCGCTTGAGCTCACGAGTTTCCGTATTGTGAACCGTGTTAGCTATATCCCGGCGTTTAGTGATTTCTCCGATTATCGTTTTTTGCACGAGTCGTTTATCGAACTTCCTCTGGCTAGCATCATGTGGAAGATTCGTATGGGCGTGGTCAATGACTATACCAGCAAGGTTGCCCATGGTAAGCGCCGTCTCGACACGACTTACTTCACGCGCTTGATGCTGAGCTGGAAGTAAACCGATCCGATCAAAATAATTTCAAAGCCCTGGGTGCCAACACCCGGGGCTTTTTTGTCTCTGTCGTGTTGATGTCGGTATCAGGTGCCGTAGAGGCGGTCGCCGAAATCACCGAGGCCGGGAAGGATGTATTTGCGGGCGTTGAGTTCGCGGTCGAGTCCGGCGGAAAAGATCCGTACGCTCGGATGTGCTTTCTCGACGACAGCGACGCCTTCGGGTGAGGCGACGATGTTGAGCACATCAATCTCGGTGGCGCCACGTTCAATAAGAACGTTGAGGGCCATCACAGCCGAACCACCGGTTGCGAGCATGGGATCTACGAGCAGCACCCGAACGTTTTTCAAAGGAGGAAGTTTGCAGTAATAGCTTCGGGCCTGGGCGGTGTCGTGATCGCGCTCGAGGCCGATGTAGCCCACGCTGACGTCT
>JAYTWC010000445.1:0-9625 GCA_043743635.1 Verrucomicrobiota bacterium
ATGCCAGAATAAAGGAAACAATCCCCATATCAGGTAACTTGCGGAGGCCGCGAAGAAACTTCCGGTGGCTGGCTGCGGTTTGGACTCGATCGACATGCCGCTATCCTCCGCCCCAAATGCCCGCGGTCAACTCGCCCGCTCTCTTCCCGCCCCCGGTTTCCATCACAGCACCATACACCACCGCTAAGCACACGGCCTCATCGGGAGCTACCTCGCTGCCAATCTGGCGCGCCGCACCCCCTGACTTCGCGCTGTGATCTAATGCATATTCAATTCCAGTGTAGCCGGAGTCGCTGACCCGGACTCCACAAGTGAATGCGCCCCCTAGCAAAAATCGCGAACCCGCGTAACGTATTTGCCCGCATCCGCTGAATGCCCGCAGTCGTCGCGCGATTCGAACCACCCAAAACCTGATCCAACCTACAACCATGGCTCCCTTCCAAACATCACGTGAAATCTCAGCCACGCCCGAGCAGGTTTTCGCAGCGTTCAGCGATCCGGAGCGGTTAGTGCACTGGTGGGGACCGGCTGGCTTCACCAACACTTTCGAGACCTGCGAATTTCGAAAGCAAGGACGTTGGGTGTTCGTCATGCACGGGCCCGACGGGAAAGATTATCCCAACGAGAGCGTGTTCGAGGAGATCGAGGCACCCGCAAAAATTGTCATCCGTCACGCCTCGGGACCGCAGTATCGTCTGACGGTTCGTCTGACGCCGTCCTCAGGCAGCACCATCGTCTCCTGGTCTCAGGCATTCGATCACCCGGACGTCGCGCGGCGGATCGAACACATCGTGCTACCGGCAAACGAACAGAACCTCGATCGCCTCACCGCCGCAGTGCTTCAGTAACGGCACACCCAGGCGGGTTAATAATGCCACGCGCGGCGCGTTATTGTCCCCCGCGGCGTGCGGCTTCGATTTTGGCGATGTCGATTTTGCCCATTTCCATCATCGCGGAAAAAACACGCTTGGCCTCGGCACCGCCCGCAGCGATCGCGCTGGTCAAAACACGCGGCGTGATTTGCCATGACAACCCCCAGCGATCCTTGCACCAGCCGCAGGCGCTTTCTTCGCCGCCGTTGCCGACGATCGCGTTCCAGTAGCGATCCGTTTCCTCCTGCGTGTCGGTTGCGACCTGGAAGGAAAATGCCTCGCTGTGCGTGAACGCCGGGCCGCCATTGAGACCGAGACAAGGAATTCCGAGGACGGTGAATTCCACCGTGAGCACATCGCCCGCATTACCCGACGGATAATCGCCCGGCGCCTTGTGCACACCGATCACTTTGCTATCGGGAAACGTCGCCGCGTAAAACCGCGCCGCGTCCAGCGCATCTTTATTGTACCAAAGGCAGATCGTATTTTTGGGGGTCGGGTTTTTCATAAATAGAGATCCTCGAGGCAAGCCCCGGGGCATTGCAGAAAATTGGAGGAGCGGCTTTACGCCGCGATTTATCCAAACCATCGCGGGATAAACCCGCTCCTACAGCCCAACCAGGCCGAAGCGAGCTTCGCGGTATTGAACTTACTATGAATAAAACAACCAACGGGCTTCGCGCAAATCGACCGCCGAAAAAGAAATCCGCACAGGCCATGCGCCGAAGGATTCGGCCAAGCATCAAGGGCCTGACGTATTCGGTTCGGCGAATATTGAGGGCAATCTGATTGATCGTGGGAGTGGAAACACTCCTTCAACGAACGACCGAACTGCTTTCGAACACGGCACCGGCTTTCCCCTAACAATGTTTGTCTAGAAAAGACACGCTGATGCTCGCTTGGCTTGGCAAACAGTACGGATCTTTTCCGCTCAGGTGCGACGCCGTTAGATCAATCCGGGATCAAGCCCCTGACGTCTTCTTAATGTTCTGACACCGCGAAACCTCTCCTATGTTTTCTCAAACACGTCTGCTTCTGAGAGCGAACAGCGCGATCAACAGCACTGCCAATCCGGGGTACAATGCGCCACCACCTCCTCCACCACCAGAGCTGCCGCTCGGAGTGGGTTGCGGTGCGTTCACGGTCACAGTGGCGGAGTTGCTGGTTAGCGTCACTGCGTTCCCGAACGCGGTTTGGTTGGCTGATACCGCAACCGAGTAACTGCCGCTGTCTGAATCGCGGGCGCTGGCGACGCTGTAGCTGCTGCGAGTGGCACCATCGATGGCGGCGGCGCCTTTGTACCACTGGTAAATAAAGGTCGTGCCAGCGCCCACTGTGCCCACAGAGAGCGTGAAGCCCTGCCCTTGCGTGACGGCGGTGCTGGCCGGCTGGCTGCCTATGCCGGGCGCTACATACCAACCGCTGACGATGACGTAGGGAGCCAACTCTCGAAATTTTCGCGAGCCATCACAGGCGTAGGGCTGGCCGGCCGGTATGCCCAGCGGCTGAACGTTGGCCGAGTCAGGAAGATTGGTGATGTAGGTTGGATCGGCCGTCGTCTGAAGCACGCCCAGATAGATATTCCCGCTGCTGAGCGCCATGTACGTACGGGTGGCACTTACGACGTACTGACCGAGTTTGATGTCGGGATTGGTGAAATACGGGACACGCCGGCCCGCGTAGCTCATGATATCGCCGAGCTGTTCGAGCGGGCCCCCGACGGCATCCCGGCCCATGGCAAAAACCATCCCAAAGGAATAATTCCCATCATAGGTCGGCGAGAGTGCAGACGGGATGTAGGTGACCCGATCATGATTCAACCCGTAATTATGCCCAAGCTCATGGGTAAAGGCGGAACTGCCTGCCCCGTATCTCACCACTCCGAAGTGTCCGATGATGTCCCCGTAGCCACCCCACTGCGTGTCGGTAGGCTTTGTGTAGAGCTGCACGTGAGTCGCACCCGTCTCCACCGCTTTCTGAACCGCAAACGCACCCACCGCTGTCGCGGAACTACGCAGAACATACAGAAGATCTAGCAAGGGTGTGTCGCCATGATCGGGACACTGAAAGCTGCCCAGATAAACCCAGCGAACATTGATCAGGCTGTTGGCGAGAACGGTATTGCCGGACTCCATGCGTGCCTTGAACGTGCCATCCATGAGCGCAGCCCCGTTGCCATCGAGCGCATCGGCATTGGCCTGCGCGAGGGCCAGATTGTCGTAAAGATACAAAACACCCGCGAGGGAGTTACCGCTGCCGTCCTGCACCAAAGCCTGGCTCGCGACCTGATCGGCGGAAGCGCGAACGTCTGCCGAGTCCGGGTTCGATACATTGCCGGTTTGTATCAGTTCGGAACCGCAGCCACGGCTCTCAATGTCATCGTCGGTCACGCGCACACGGATGCGCTGCCCACGGATCTGAATTTCGACAGGCGGCTCGCCCAGTGTGGTGAGAACCGCATCCAGTCCGTGAACCGTAGCAACAGCGACAAAGCTCTCACCCGGTATTGTGCTACGCCCGATCCAAGTGGCAAACCGGCCCTCCTCTTTGAACTCGCTCAGATAGAAAGTGATCTCGGCAGAATTGGACATGGGCCTGAGCGTGTACGAGGCCGGTCGATAATGCGGCCAGTCTTCGATCTGCGTCAGCAGACTGGGAATCACCGCGTGGATCTCTGGCGAAACAGGCGCGCAGGCGGGTCGAGACGCAGCGGCCGTTGTTTGGATGAAAGCGACTGGATCGGCAACGCGAGTGATCGGCCCCGCCTTCGATCGCTTGGCCACCTCCTCCACCGACCTGATACTGCTCGTGTGAGTTTTTGAATTCGATGTTAGGAGAAACACCAACCCAGCCCCGACCAACAAAACGCCGACCAAAAGGCATAAGGTTAAGCGAACGGAGAACGAATATGGGGTGGTTTCGCGCATAATTCTCAACGGCCTTCTACCGCCAAATGCATCAAGGAGTGAACATCGTGATGCCAAACTAGCCAATAGAAATAACGCCGCAAGCCACATCCGTTCGTTCAGTCAAAACCGAGCAAGTCATAAAACACGAACGGTCAACAGGACCAAAATCCCCCGGACGGACGACTAGGCTGGTCGTCCCTACCCATCTTCTTACAACCGGAGATTCTTCACCTCAATCAGCCCGTCCAGCATCAGCACGACCGACTGCACCATCGGGCAAGGCGGACAGGTAAACCGCACACGATCCCGCACGCAGGCGACGTCCTCCACCGCCAGCTTCTTCATCTCCTCGTTGATTTCCTGCAGCAGCGCCTCGTCGCGCATATCCTGCGGCCCCGCCGCCAATCGGCGCAGTGCCGCGCGAACGCGAGGTGTGAGGGAACGATGATTCATGATGAGTAAGGTCGCAATAACCTGCACACCGCGCCGCGAATTTCCAGCCCCGAGCCAACCGTTTTCCTTCGCATCTAGCCGGACGGCCAAGGCTAGCCATCCCTACCCCAAATCCATTTTTACCGCAGAGTTCGCCGAGGACGCAGAGGTACAATCCTAGTTCGGCTCTTTGCGTTCCTTCGCGACCTTCGTGTTCAAATCCGATCCTCTCCGAACCATTTAACACCAAGAACGCAAAAAGCCGGACGGCTTTCGCAAAGGTAACATCTCCCTGCTCTGCGTCCTCTGTGTCCTCTGCGGTTCAAACAACGAATCCCGAACCATTTTACCGCCGAGTTCGCCGAGGGCACAGAGGTACAATCCGAGGTCGACCTTCGCGGTCTTGGCGATCTTTGCGTTTTCAAATCCGATCCGTTTCAAGCCCTTTAACGGGAAGATCGCAAAGGCCGAAAAGATCATCCAGTGCACTGGTCCTCGCTTCCGGTTACTCCGCGTTCTCTGCGCCCTCTGCGGTTACAAACCCGGACCGCCATTTGACGTCTTCGCTCGTCTGACCAACGTGCGCCCATGCCTTTGCTGACCATTGTCCCGCCCATGCCTGGCGCCGAGCGCCGCTTCAAACCCTTTGTCGATTTCGTGCACCGAACCGGCTGGGAGACCGAATTTGTCCGGCTTGAGTGGAACGGCGACCAGCCGAACTTCGACTCGACCGCACTCTTCTCCCAAGTCGACCTCCAGACGGCGGGCAAGGTCGTGATGGGCTTCTCCCTCGGCGCACTCTACGCGCATTTAGGTGCGCTGCGCGCCCGCCACCTCATCCTCGGATCGATCTCGCCCTTCTTCCTCGAGGATGACGACGAACCGCAACGCTGGATGATCTCCCACCGCGCCGGCAACGCGGCCACGCCCGCCGACATTCTCGTGGGCGCCAAAGAGGACGAACAAATGCACCGCCGCGCAACCGCCGTGCGCGACTTCTACCTCCATCACACCTACACCGACGTCCCCGACGCGGACCACGAACTCTGGCACCCTAACTACCTGCAAGCGATCGCAACAACCCTGGACCGACTCAAAGCCCAGTCAGCCAAACCCGCTGCCTGAGCTAAAAGAAGGCCCCTGAAGACGCCGGCCTTGAAAAGGCCGAACCTTTCAAAAGCAGCCAGAGTCAAGAGTCGAGACCTGACGCCTTCAGGTCCGCTCGCGAGTTGATCGGCTGTCGATGGTAGGGACACCACAACACTCCCGTACCAGTTATCGCAGACAATTAGGGTTGGAGCCCGTCAATAGTCCATTCACGAACCACTAGACAAGACCAGCTACGTACGCTGCCAACTTAGGATACTCGCTATCTTCAGGAACGGGGGCAGTGTGATCTATTGACCTGACCTTAACTGCAATTTCATGTGCCTGACGGATTACGTCGGCGTCCTCGCTGGAAAGACCAGCCGTGCCATCAGTTGCATTAACCAATGCCTCGTCTATCGCGAAATAACAGGCAAGGACGCCATAGGTCAGATTCAACTTCTCATCCGGGTCACCTCTTCGATGTACACGAATCATATTTTTAAGAAAACCTGCCAGCCGGGTAGGTTTCAACAGCAGCCCCTCTGTCCATTTTAAAATTGTTTCCGGCCCCTCGGCTGCAGCGTTGAACGAGATCAGCCAAGTCAGCATCGGATTTTGCATAACATTTTCTGAATCGAGGATCTCTTTTGTCTTGGCGACCGCTTCGCGACGCAACTGCCTCAGAGTATCGGCAAGCAAGACAGGCCGGTAGTTCTGGTTGTTTTTAAGCGACTGATGCTGCTCGGACGAAATGACGTAGTAAAAAAGCCCAAAATGGTCGCTCTCGTTCCAAGCGTCCCGCAAAATCCGGACACGTTCGCTCTCTCCCACAATTTGGTGAAGAAACGTTATGGTTAATTGGCTAATGCCTGACGTCGGCAGCAAGTAAGCACCGGGTCCTTTTGTCTCAATCCTTAGTTCGTCGGCGCTCCAGATTGCCTTTGTGAGTTTGCTGATGATTTCAGGATCAGTCTCTGCTCTCAATTTACCCGCCAAGGCTGAGATGGAGACATCCCAAGTGTAACGATCAATCAGGTTTTGCACCCCACTATTCGCAGCCCTCTGCGTTTTCGAAGTCACTATTGCCTCAAGATCCGCTTGTGATGGATGTTTCCGTGGAACGGTTAATTCGAAATAATTCCGGAAGTGTGGGTCAGAACGAAGGCGGCATTCAGCAAAATCTTCCTGCGTACTTTGGTAATTAGAAATATATCCCGGGACTAATTCGCTAAAAATGTCTCTCTGAGCTCGGCCCAGCGCGTTAGCCTCGCCAAGCAGAACTGACTCCAGCTTCTCCTGTCTTTGATTTGCAGTCTTTTCGTTGATTTTTAGATACGATAAGACGCCGTCCCACTCGCTGTAGCTACCGGTATGCTCGCGGATGAACGCGTAGAGTCTTGGCGCTTGGCATCGGAGAACCTCCAAGAGGAACAGATCAACTGGATCGACCTCCAGAACATTTCCATCTCGAAAGAACTCGAGATGAAAACCGAAACTCTCAACAACTCGGCCAATAGCTCGTGGCGTACTGAGGACGCCAGCAGCCGTTGTTATGGCCTTCTCAAATCGCTCCCGTAGTTTCGACTGTTCCGCCTCTGTCAATACAGCCGTCACACGTTTAACGGCCATCGCATGCAGATCCTCTGGCGCCGCTCGTGGCAAATCGATCCCGAACTGCACAATCTTCTCCAAGTATGATTTGGGAAACCCTTGTTTTTCCAACGACTGCTCAACCATTTCCCTATCCATTAGAAGCAGGTAATTAACCATCGGGAGCGATGCATTCACACGAATCAGCTGGAACAGCGCAGTAACCTGCGCCGGTGGCAACCGGTCCACATCATCTACCATGATTAAAATGGGACGCTTAGCACTATTTAATGCCTTAGCCACATCTGCTCTCAATTCGGTTATAGTATGATCCGCCGCCGCCTTTGCCTCGCCCGCAATTTTTTTTACGAGCATTCCTCCAGCAACTGCTGTGGTTGCGGCAACAGTAGTCGCTCCGGACGGATCAGCTACCGAAACCATGAGCCCCGCGTTTCCAAATCCCGAAAGAGCATGGCCCAACCGACCAAATTTCTCCGCAATCTGTTTCATCACCGGCGTACTCTTCAGTTCCGCGAGTAATTCATAGAAAAAGCCTGCCAATACTTGATCATACGAGCTATACGCCCACGGAGAGAACTCCACGATCAGCGGCTTTGAATCCGTACATGCAATCTCATCCTTAACCATGCTCCATACACTAGTTTTTCCTGAACCCCACTCTCCATAAAGCGCAAAGACATTACTACGATCATTGCCGGAAAATCTGGTGACTAGCCGCGCATAACGTTCCGAAAACAGACCTCGGGACAATTCGTCCTGTTTCTTTCCTTTAATGGGAGTGTCTGAAGATCCCGTCGTGTTGATTACCATAGAGAACTTGGGGTAGCTTCATCGTGACTCGTACAATAAATGAGGCAACGCCTTTGCGCATTGGACCAGACAGCCGCGTAAGTTAGTTAGGGAGGACCCCCGAAGACGTCAGGTCTTGAATCTTGATTGCTCAGTTCAGCATGGCCGCCTGGACGGCTCCTTCCGCTAAAGCAGCGCCCACGTTGCCAAGCCGCTCTTCAGCGGTAGTCTGCCAAATGCGTCCCCTGAAATTTTCCATCAATGTCACTCTGGATGGGTGTTACGATCATCGGGCCGGGATTGTGGATGAGGAATTGCATCGGCATGCAGCGGAGAGCATCGCCCGGGCGGACGCCCTGCTGTTTGGTCGCGTGATTTATCAAATGATGGAGGATGCCTGGCGGGAGCCGGCGCGGTCAGGTGTGCGGCCGGACTGGATGCAGCCTTGGATGTTGCCCTTCGCCCGAACGATCGACGCCGCCAAAAAATATGTCGTGTCCCGCACCTTGGACCGGGTCGATTGGAACGCCGAGCTCGTGCGTGGCGATCTCGAACCTACGGTTCGGCAGCTCAAGCAGCAACCGGGCAACGGATTGTTTGTGGGCGGAGTAAAGCTCGCGCAATCCCTGGCCGAAGCGGGCCTGATCGACGAGTACGAGTTCATCGTGCATCCCCGGGTCGCAGGTCACGGGCCGACCTTGTTCGCCGGGCTTTCGAAGCCGCTCGACCTGAAGCTGGTGGACCGGCGGGAATTCAAGTCGGGCGCAGTCGCGATGCGGTACGTGCCCCGAAGGTAAGCGTCAGAGCCAATCCCATTTCTCACTAAAACCTATCAAAATAGCCAAAGGTAGGGACGACCCGCCGGGCCGTCCGGGTTTTCGATCACCCACCCATTCAGAACGGACGACCAGGCTGGTCGTCCCTACCACCGGCACGGCCGAACTATCTGTCTGATCGACAGGTAGAGGCGTTGGTGATCTAACCAACCGATTGCGGCTCATTGGTAGGATTGCTCAAGGGCGAAGAGACGCCCGTGTCCTTAACGCTCACCCGGTGCGCGAGGGCGATGCTCAACAGGCCCGCGGCGACCGCGATCCAGCCGAGCCAGTTGTAATGGTGCAGGTGCCCGTCAGGCTGTTTGACGACGATCCAGCCACCCAGCGTCGAACTAATCCCTGACGCCAAATCGCGTGCGCAACTCGTCAGGCTCAAGAAGGCGCCGCGGCGCGACGCCGGCACGGCGAGCGTCACGATCGCCTGGCCGGGAACAAAGCGCCCGCTCGAAAACATAAAGAAACTACCGGCCAGCACCAACGTCGCCCAAGCCGGCAGCCGACCGGCATTCGCGATCGCGAGTATAACCACCGAACCCAACACAACCATGTACGCAAAGACACGCTGGCGACCAAGGCGGTCCGCCAGTCGCCCCACCCTCGGCGCCGTGATGACGCTCAAAATACCGCCGATCACATAAACCAGAAAGAGCGATTTCTCCGGCAGCCCCAGATCGCCCACCAGATGCGCGGATAGCAGCGGAATGATGCTGAAATGGCCAAACACCATGACCGCGATAAAGAGAATGGCTCGGCCGGCATTGCGGTCGCGCAACAATTCTTTAAAGGCGCGGCTCTTGCTCGAGCCACTTTCGAGGTGCCCGCGAACCGGCGGAATGAAGCGGAATACCACGCACCACACGACTGCGCCAAAAATCGCGACAACGAGGAACGGTGAACGCCAGCCGAAATAGTGCGCGAGTTGCAAGCCGACCGGCACCCCGATCGCCGCGGCGAATGCAAACGCGGTCATGACAATGCCGATGCCGGCCGCACGGCGTTCCGGCGGAACGATGTCGCTCACGATCGCCAGACAAAGCGAACCAGAGATACCGCCAAAGGCACCGCCGAGGGCACGGGCGAGCAAGAG
>JAYTWC010000446.1:0-2427 GCA_043743635.1 Verrucomicrobiota bacterium
CGATGCAACGTAACGAAGGCGCCAAATCGCGCACCACATCACGATAGAAAAACGACCAGGTTGGATTCCCGTGCAACATGAGCACGGCCTCGTCACTGCACGGGCCTTCGTCGATGAAACTCAGCTTCGCGCCACCGGCGGTAACGAAACTTTTCGGTTCGAATGGATAGAGTGCGCACAACCACTGAGGTAGAGAAGTTTCAGGTTTCATCATACAGCTCAACTTTCAGTAGGTAGGGCGAGGCGTCCCTGCCGAGCCGTCCGGGTTTCTGTAAATTGTGCATTCATCACCATTCGAGTGCGAGCATCAGGCAGTTTAAACCGCTGCCAATTCCGAGCAGGCCGACCTTGCTTCCGTCTTTGACCGATCCATTTTCAATCGCCAACGCGAGCGTCGCCGGAAGCGAAACCGATCCCATGTTGCCCAGCGTTTCAAAACTCGAAAAATCCTTCGTCAGATCGAGGCCCAGCGTTTCGTACAATTTGCGCCGATGAGCCGCACCGACCTGATGACAGATAAACCGATCAGACAACGTCGGATTCCAACCCGTCGCCGCAGAAAAATCACTCCACGTCTCCCGCGCGAGTTCCACACCCGCGACCAGCATCGCCTCGGAATCGGTCTGCATCGCCAACGCCTCGGCGCCATGCGTGTCGCCTTTGCACAAATCACTGTGCTGGGTCGCTGCGCGCGCCGAGCCACCCAGCAACCGATGTTGACGGCCTTTCACGAGCGAACGATGACACAAAATCGCACCCACCGCACCCGAACCAATCGTCAGGTTGGCAAAGAAGGGCTTGATCGCGTTGCGATCAAGCGGCGCGGTCAGTAGATGCTTCAACGTTTGCTCGATCAACGGCCGACCGTTCTCACCGGAGACGATCATGCCCGCCTGCACCTGACCCGACTCGATCAAACCAGCCAATAGAACCATGCTGTTAAGAAAACCAAGACACGCGTTCGAAACGTCGAACACCTGCGCACGGGCCGGCAGCCCGATTTTCCGATGGGCAAACGACGCCGTCGCCGGTTCCAGCATGTCACGGCAAACAGCGGCGTGAACAAACACCTCCAACTGTTCGGGGCGTAGCGCGGATTTTGCCAGTACCGCTTTGCCCGCTGCAGCACTTGCATCGGAGGGCAACGTATTCAGCGGCCAATGACGGCGCTCGCGAATCCCAGTCATCAACTCCAACCGGCCAAACGGTAGTTTCAACCGTTCGTAGAGTGGACGCAGGCGTTCCTCAATGCCCACAGAGGTCCAGATTTCTTCCGGCAGAGCGACGGCGATGGATTCTAGGCAGACGTTTTCGAAGCGCATCACAGGTTATCTCTCTGGCCGCATCGCGAGGCGGACGATTTCCTGATCAAAATAATTTGAGCCCAAACCAGCATCAACCGTTAGGGTCGAACCATTGATACCACTGCTTCTTTCGCTGAGCAGAAACACGGCAGCGTTGGCCACTTCCTGTGTGCTCAAGTTGCGTTTACGAAACGTGAGTTTCTCCGCGTAAAGATAGCTTTCGAGATAACCTGGAATACCAGCCGAGGCACTCGTCTTCAATGGACCAGCGCCGACGACGTTGAACCGGATCTCACTGCTAGCGCCAAAAGACTTGGCCAGAAACCGCGAAGCCGAGTCGAGTGCGGCCTTGATCGGTCCCATGTAGCCGTAGTTGTCAGGCGTCACCAGCAGCGATGATATACCGATAGTCACCACCGAAGCATTCTTCGCGAGGTGTGGCTTAAACGCACGGGCAATCTCAACCAGCGAAAAGGCGGAAATCGCCGTGGCCTGCAAAAAATCGGCGCGCTTCGTTTCCTGAAAGGGCTTGAAGCCTTCGGCGTAGTTGGCAAACGCGATTGAGTGAACGATGCCGTGCAGCGGAGCAAAACCCGCAACAACGACCTCGCCCGCGAGTTTCTCCACTGCGCCTTCATGTTCGACGTCACAGATAAAAACCGGTTTTCCAGCCAGCTGCGCTTCGAGTGTTTTTTTGCGCGCTTCCGAGCGCACACTATAAATCACCCGCGCACCCTGCTCTTCCAGCGTCTTCGCGATGTACCACGCCACGCTCTTCTTGTTGGCGACGCCAAAAACGAGAATGTTTTTTCCGCTGAGCTGGAGAAAATCAGGCATGATGGCGGTTAATTTAATCTGGAAAGCTGGAACTCAGGAACGGAATGGAGAAAGTAAAAACAATAGATTCGATAGAACAGGGAGGTAAGATAACAGAGGTCTTTTCCAGCGTTCCAGAGTTCCAGATTAATATCACTGCCCCGGCTTCTCCGGTGTTTTCCAGGCAACGGTGAATTCAACACTCAGAATTCGCGTTCCGTCGGCTCGCTTGATCGAACCACTCATGATCGTGAAACCTGCAGCAAAATCTTTCTTCTTCACTTCGATCAAAGTCTCATCGCCCGGG
>JAYTWC010000447.1:0-4700 GCA_043743635.1 Verrucomicrobiota bacterium
ACCGGGGAGAATTGCGCCTTTGACGATGCCGCAAATGCCTTTGATGTCGGGCACGGTTTTATCGGCCGAAACGACGCCGCAATCGCAGGTCGAGGTGCCAATGATTTTGACGAGCGTGCCTTCTTTTACGCCACAACCAATGGCACCGTAATGCACGTCGAATTCGCCAATCGCGATCGGGATGCCCGCAGGCAAACCCAGCTTCTTAGCCCAATCGCCACAAAGCGACCCGGCAGGCTCAGTCGCGTCGTAGGCTTTCTCAAAAAGACGGTCGCGCAGAGCAGCCAGCTTTGGATCGAGCAGCGCGAGAAATTCCTTATCCGGCAAACCGCCCCAGTCCTCGGCGTAAAACGCCTTGTGGCCGGCAGCGCAGACACCGCGTTTCACCAGCTTCGGATCGGTCACACCGGCGAGGACGGATGGAACCCAGTCGGAAAGTTCAACCCACGAATACGCCGCATCGAAGACCTGAGGCGCAACTGCTACACAGCGCCAAAGCTTCGACCAGAACCATTCGGAAGAGTATGTATTGCCACACTTGGCTATAAACTGCGGGCGATGTTTCGCCGCGAGCTCGGTGATTTTTGCGGCCTCGCGCCAGCTCGTGTGGTCCTTCCAGAGCCAGCATTGTGCGGCGAGATTCTTCGCGTACTTCTTCGAAAGCGCGAGCGGCACGTTCTTCGCATCGACCGGAATCGGGCTGGAACCTGTAGTGTCAACGCCGATACCGATCACTTTTTTTGCGTCGAAGCCTTTCGACTTCTTGGCGGCGAGCAGCGCCAGCTTCACGCTTTTCTCCAGACCGAAGAGGTAGTCGCCCGGATGCTGACGCGCGAGGTTATGATCCTTGGAGTCGAGCAGGATGCCCTGCTTACCACTCGGATAATCTACAACAGCGCTGCTGATCTCTGCGCCATCAGCGCAACGAACAATCAGACAGCGAACAGAATTGGTGCCGTAATCAAGTCCTAGGGTATACACGTCGTCGAAGTTAGTGCGGCTTTTCGATGGGTAAACGCCTGCGTCACTTGACAGTCATCTGGAAATCCACTCTCGTTCGCCTCCTTCACGAATTTCTAATTTTTCGCCCCGATAAATGGAACCCCAACACGTCACGATGGGCACGGTCGCCGAACGTGCCGGCGTATCAAAAAACACCGTCTCGCTCGCGCTGCGGCACGACCCGCAGATCCCGCTTGAAACCCGCAAAAGGATCGAGCGCATTGCCAAACAACTCGGATACGCAAAAAATCCTGTCGTTGCGCAATTGATGACCGAGCTGCGCAAGGCCCATCCGACCGGCTACCGACGAACCCTTGCTTTGCTCAACGCCAATCAGGACGCCAAAGCATTTTCCACCCACCCCACCGTCCCAGCCTACGTCGAAGGATGTCGGCGCCGCGCCGCTTTTCACGGCTACAAACTCGACGAATTCTGGCTGCACGACCCCAAGCTCAACGGCGACCGCCTCACCCGCGTACTGCGCGCCCGTGGAATCCGCGGCGCCTTAGTCGTGGGTTTGATGAAAGAAAATCGCCTGCCGGAGCGCTTCTCCTCGCTCTGGGCGCAACACGCCTGCGTCGTCACCGGTGTGCGCACGCACCACCCAACCCTGCCATTTTGCTGCGTTGACCATCACGCACTCGTACTGGAGGCGGTCGAACAGGCTCTGGCGCTTGGTTATCAACGCCCGGCCCTGGTGGTCGACGAGCACATCGACCGCCTGGTTGACGGACGTTTTGGTTCTGGCATGTGGACCGGCCAACAACAGCTGCCGCTGACAAACCGGATTCCGGGTTTCGTCGCCGTCGAAACAGCGCGTACCGACCAAAAAGCCTTCACGTCGTGGCTTCGTGAATACAAACCCGACGTGCTTTTCACGCTCTATAATTTTGTGCGCGGCTGGGTCGAGGCGACCGGCCTGCACGTTCCCCGCGACATCGGACTCATCCAGCTCGAACTCCGGCGCGGCAGCGAAGATTGGGCGGGCATGGACCAGCACAACGACCTGACCGGCGAAGCCGCGATGGACATGCTCGTCGGCATGCTACACAACAACGAAATCGGACCGCCGGCATTCCCGCGCGCAACGTTGATCAGTGGCTCCTGGGTTCCTGGAAAAACCGTGCACCTCAAACGCAATTTCACCAAACCGCCTCTGCCGGTTTCGCGGTGATTTCTGGGCCGAAACTATCACTATCGATTGCTGAACAAAAATCACGGAGCTCCGAGATTCCGGACACTTTGGAGCCAGATTGTGCTACGATCAAAAAAATTAATGCGGGACGAAGACGCATTGCATGCCAGCCTAGAAATCTCCACGTTGCGCTAAAACAACCCTTGGTTCCAAGCGATGCGCTTTTCCAGCTTTCCGCGGAACCCTCACGGCAACAACCATCCCCATGGCCTTACAACAGCTAAGCGACAACGAAATCCGCACCTGGACCCGTACTCAAAAAGACGAATGGTGGTTCAAAAATATCTACCGAGGAGACATGGCGCAGCTCACGCTCCGCTCAGCCCTGACCGGTTTCCTGCTAGGCGGAGTGCTGGCCGCAACCAATCTCTACATCGGAGGCAAAACCGGTATCACCACAGGCGTCGGCCTGACATCAGTCATTCTCGCCTTCGCAATCTACCGCATTCTCGCCCAGAGCGGGCTCGCGAAGGATTTCACCATACTCGAAAACAATTGCACCCAATCGATCGCGACTGCGGCGGGCTATATGACTTCGCCGCTCATTTCCGCTCTGGCTGCTTACATGCTGGTCACCGGGAAAATCATTCCTGCCTGGCACATTATAGCCTGGCTAGTGGTTGTGGCAACCATCGGTGTTCTCCTGGCCTTTCCGCTCAAACGTCGCTTTATTAATGACGAACAGCTGCCCTTTCCCGAAGGACGGGCAGCGGGCGTCGTGCTCGATGCCCTTTATCATGGCGAGGGCAACGAAGGTATGTTCAAAGCCAAACTGCTTGGCATGACTGCGGTCATCACTGGGTTTTATCAATTACTGACCGGCGACGGGTGGATGCATCTGCTTCAATTCAAACTCCTGCGGATGGATAAATGGGCGGGCCTTAAAACCCCGTGGGTTCTCCACGAACGACTCGATACCTACTACTACAATCTCACAGTGAAATATCCGGCGATGATTCCGAGGATCCTTGGCACCGATATCCGTCAACTGGGCCTGCGCCTGACGCTCGATGCAGCCATGCTCGGCGTCGGCGGACTGATGGGCATACGTATTGCCTCTAGCGTTATGATCGGTGCCTTCATCAACTTCTTTATTCTTGCTCCCATCATGATCCAGCGGGGCGATATCAAAGCCTACACCGCGCCGAACGGCTTGTTGGTGCAAATCTCCCGCGGCGAGATCGTCAACCAATGGGCTCTTTGGTGGGGTGTGTCCATGATGGTGGTAGGTTCAATGGTTAGTTTACTGGGCAAACCCGAACTCATCCGCAGCTTTTTCAAAAAGAAAACCATCGCAACCAACAACACCCCCAAAGGCGTCGATGTGCTAAAAAACATCGAACTGCCCTTGTGGATGTCGGGCGTCGGCGTGCCGCTTTTCTGCCTACTCGGCGCAGGTGTGTCGCACTGGTTTTTCGGCGTGCCGTGGTTGCTTGCCTTCATCTCTTTTCCGCTGATCGCAATTCTCGCCGTCATCGCCACAAACTCAATGGCACTCACCTCTTGGACGCCGACCGGCTCGCTGGCGAAAATCACGCAGTTTTCCATGGGCGCGATCGACCGCACCAATCCGGCGAGCAATCTCATCCCGGCTGGCATGACCTCGGAGATCGCTGCCAACGCCGCCAACTTACTTTCCGACATCAAGCCTGGTTACATGCTGGGAGCGAAACCGCGGCAACAAGCCATCGGGCATGTCATCGGGATTTTTGCGGGCGCATTATCAGCGGTTCCTCTCTTCTATTTACTTTTCTTGCCCAAAGCGGCCGACGGCACGCGTTCAGTCTCAACCTTGGTTTCCGACCAGTTCGCCATGCCAGCTGCTCTGCAATGGAAAGGCGTTGCCGACCTCATTGCCAACGGCCTTAAAACACTTCCGACCTCCGCAATCGCCTCCATGGCAGTCGCCGCCGTCTGTGCCCTGCTCATAGAGGTCGCACGCAACGTCTCCAAAGGACGCTTCCCGCTCTCCGCAGTGTCCATCGGACTTGGCGTCATCCTGCCGCCAGAAGCGAGTTTCGCCATGTGGATCGGCGCCCTTGTTTTTTGGTGGCAAGGCAGGAAGAACCAAACACCTGGCACAAAAGGCCATAATTTTTGGGTCGAAGGCTGTGAACCGATTTGCGCCGGCCTCATCTCAGGTGCCGCACTTGTCGGTATCGGCAATGCCATCGTTAACGTGCTGCTCAACTGATCTGGGCAGGAATCGCCACCCAGGCCAGGCAGAGTGCACAACAACGAAATCGATCTGCCCGCTTCCTAGCGTGCAACATTGATCCGTAGCGCTTGAGTCCCGGGAAAGACAACTGCTACGCCCAAGACCAGCTGATGATTATTGCAGATTTGCTTTTAAATACGGAACCAGCCGACGGCTGAACTCCGCGACATCATCCGGCTTTAGATGCGAATACTCGGGGCAGTCAAACCCGCTCAACTCGGCATGATCTTCGAAATACACACCGGGAACCTGGGTTGCCTGAAGTAACACATCCCAAGTCCGTTC
>JAYTWC010000448.1:0-1859 GCA_043743635.1 Verrucomicrobiota bacterium
CGAAGATTTTCACCAAGCAGATCCTGCTCAAGTACAACATCCCAACCGCCGCCGCCGGTTTCTTCAGCGAAGTCGCCCCCGCCCTCGCCTACCTGCGCATCCGCCCGATTCCGATCGTGATCAAAGCCGACGGCCTCGCCGCCGGCAAAGGCGTCATCGTCGCGCAAACCCTCGCCGAAGCCGAAGCCGGCGTCCGGTCGATGCTCGAAGATAAAAAATTCGGCGCCAGCGGCAGCCAGATCCTCATCGAAGACTGCATGTTCGGCGAAGAGACTTCCATCCTCGTCGTCACCTCCGGCCGCGACTACGTCATCCTCCCCGTTTCGCAGGACCACAAACGCATCGGCGACGGCGACACCGGTCCCAACACCGGCGGCATGGGCACCTACTCGCCCGCCGAAGTGGTCACGCCCGAACTGCTCGCGCAGATCGACCGCGACATCGTTCGCCGGTCCGTCAACGCCATCGCCGACGAGGGCATCGATTTTCGTGGCACACTCTTCATCGGTATCATGCTCACGCCGCAAGGCCCGAGTGTTTTGGAGTACAACACCCGGTTCGGCGATCCCGAAACCCAGGTCGTCCTCCCGCGCGTCGAAAACGACTTTCTCGAACTCCTCTGGAACGCCGCCCGCGGCAAACTCGCCGGCATCAAACTCACCATCAAGCCCGACGCCGCGATCTGCGTCGTCATCGCCGCCAAAGGTTATCCCGACAATTTCAAAAAAGGCGAAGTGATTACCTTCCCGTCCACCTTACCCGAACAAACCGCCATCCTCCACGCCGGCACCGCCATCGACAGCGAAAAACGCATCGTCACCAACGGCGGCCGTGTCCTCGGCGTGACCGCCCTCGCACCCACACTGGCCGAAGCAGCGAAGCGCGCCTACGCCACGTGCGAGACGATCCAGTGCGCGAGCAAATACTACCGCCGCGACATCGGCGCCAAACAGCTCAATCGTAAATGAAAAAATCTTTCTCTTTCATCCTTCTCTTTATCCTGCTCGGCCTCGCGCCCTGCCTGCACGCCGCTATCGAAAAAGAACTCGGCCAGGCCCTCGCCTACGTCCGCGTGACAGACGTCGACGCCGACACTTCCATCGCCATCGACACGATCGCTCGCCGTCCCGCGCTCGTCCTTGATCTGCGCGCCATCCCGGTAGCGAATGGTTTTCAAAACAAAATCGAAGCCGCACTGGCAAAACCGCCCGCTCCTCACGCCGTCCGCATCGTCCTGATCAACGCCACCACCGCCCCTGCGCTCGTCGCCGCAATCACCGAAACACTCCCCAGCGTCATCATCATCGGACCACGTTCTTCCGCCCAGGCCACCGACATTGCGGTCTCTATTTCCGACGAGGACGACCGCCGCGCCTACGACGCCCTGGCAAACGGCACTCCGCTCGAAAAACTCATCAACGACGACCACAACAAACCTCGCTACGACGAAGCCAAACTCGTGCACGACCACGCCAACGGAATCGTGGCGCCCGACGCCGCGTTGCCCGCTGATGCCGAAGATGATTCCATTACCACCGAACCCGGCGCTGAGAAAAAACCGGACGATTCCGCTAAAAAAGCACCTCCCCTGATCGACCTCGTGCTTGAACGCGCTGTACAAATCCATAACTCGCTTCTCGCTCTCAAAAAACTATAACCAGCGGCTCTCGGTTTTGATGCCGACCTCACTCAGCTTTTGCCTTTCCGATAAAACTGTATCCATTAACGCGCTCCTCCCGCATGGCTGAACTGGGTCACATTCTCACGGTTTGCACCGCCAACATCTGCCGCAGTCCGATGGCTGAAGCGCTGTTGCAACACGCTCTCCGCGCACAACCCGAACCATTAAAATCGCTCAA
>JAYTWC010000449.1:0-2112 GCA_043743635.1 Verrucomicrobiota bacterium
TCCGACAAGATCACGGGGCTACAATGGATCGCCTGCACGCCAGAGTCCGTGGCAGCGACTGAGTTTTCTGCCGCCGCCTACTATTTCGGCAGCGAAATCCAACGTGACCTCGACGTACCCGTTGGCCTGATACACTCCAGCTATGGTGGAACACGCATCGAGGCCTGGTTGCCTCCCTCAGCTTTTGAACGCACTGAATTGCACGGTCTGCCCGGTGGTCCTGGCGATGCTACATTCAAGGATGTGGCTGCCACCAAGCTCTACGAAACGATGGTAGCCCCATTCGTGCCTTACACCTTGCGCGGTTTCATTTGGTACCAGGGAGAATCCAACCTCATGGTAGGCGATACCACGATCTACACCACAAAGCTCCGTGTCTTAATCGAAAGTTGGCGCACCGCTTTTGAGCAACTAAAAGCTCCCTTCAATTACGTTCTGCTTGCTCCATTTAACTACTCTAAACGCGATAAAGATCGTGCTCGTCTCACAACAGAAGGTCTACCGCTTTTCTGGGAGTCACAGGTCGCTGCACTGGCCGTCCCTAACACGGGTGTCATTGCTACAAATGACATATCCCCGGAGGTGAAGGATATTCACCCGACCAATAAACGGGATGTCGGCCTGAGACTTGCACGTCTCGCCCTTGCCGAAACCTACGGCAGAAACAATCTCGTCGCCCAAAGTCCACGCTACGTCTCAATGAAAACGTCTTCAGACAAGCTCACTTTGTCCTTCGCCCACGCTGGCAAAGGGCTGTCCTCCCGTGACGGCAAGCCGCTCGATGGATTTCTTATCGCTGGCTCAGACCAGCAGTTCGTTCCAGCAACCGCAGTCATCAAAAAGAACAAGGTGCTCGTCTCCAGTGAGTCGGTAAAGAATCCCGTTGCTGTGCGCTTCGCCTGGTCTGAGACCGCCAACCCGAACCTTATCAACTCCGCCGGGCTGCCCGCACTTCCCTTCCGCACCGACACTTGGCCGATCAACGCCGAGCGCCCAGCGCCTCCTCCGCCAGCACCTGCTCCTGTCGAGCCTGCTTCAACCTCCAAGCAACCTTCGTCTTAAAACGCCCATGTGGAAATCCAACTGGTCCGACACACAGCAACGCTTCCGTAAATGGTGGAACCGTGACGGCCTTATGGTCGGCATGTGGGGCGCGCCCGAAACCAACGCCTGTATCCATGAACAAGTGACAGCGCCAATCGTCCCCACAACCATCGACGAGCGCTATTGCAACGCCGCCTACCGCGCCGCGCAAAACCACCACCGACTCGCCCGCTCCATTTTTCCGCTCGACGTATTGCCCAGCGCCACGACCTGCCTCGGGCCTGGATCGCTCGCACTCTTCTGCGGCTCACAGCCCAGTTTTGCCGAAGATACCGTTTGGTTTTATCCCTGCATCGAAGAGGTCGCCGAACCCGAAAGCCTCCCGCCGCTGCGTTTCGACCCAGCCAATCCTTGGTGGAAAACCACCGAGGCCATCATGACCGCCTGCGCCGATCAAGCTCGTGGAAAATACATCGTTGGCTGTCCCGACTTGATAGAAAACATGGATGTGCTCTCGTCGATTCGTGGTGCCCAAACACTCATGATCGACATGCTCGAACGTCCCGAGTGGATCGAGAAAAAGATCTGGGAAATCAACCAGGTTTACTTCGACGCCTACCAGCGCATTTACGACATCATCAAACAGCCCGATGGCAGCTCCGCTTTCGGCGCGTTCTACGTTTGGGGCCCGGGTAAAACAATCAAAGTTCAATGCGACTCGTCGGCGATGTTTTCGCCCGACATGTACAAACAATTCGTCGTCCCCGCACTCACCGCGCAATGCGCTTGGGCCGACAACTCCATCTACCACCTCGACGGCACGCAGGCCGTTTGCCACCTCGACGCGTTGCTCTCGATCGAACCACTCGACGCCATCGAATGGACGCCGCAGGCAGGCATCGAACCCGGTGGCAACAAGCGCTGGTACGACATGTACAAACGCATTCTCGCCGCCGGTAAATCCGTGCAAGTCGTCAACGTCGAACTCGACGACATCCAACCGCTCATCGACACCATCGGGACCAAGGGCGTTTACATGCTCATCCAGTTCAAAGATCAAAAAGAAGC
>JAYTWC010000450.1:0-5035 GCA_043743635.1 Verrucomicrobiota bacterium
CACCCGGCGCTCAAGAATCCCGGCACCCTCATCGTCGCCAGCGGCGTCGGTTTCGGCACCGACAAATTCGATCAGCCCGTCGCGCTTTTTCCGAACGAATGGACGATGCGCTACTTCCTCGAAAAAAATCCCGAGCTGAAACTCCACGACCTGCCGCTCGAGCAAACACGCAAGACAACCTAAGCCGCCTCGCGTTCCCTCCGGAATAATTTCCCCTGTTTTCTCTCGCACCACGGCGGGAAATTTCGCTCTCCTTTGAACACGCACCGATGAATAGCCTCCGCCTCTTCCTTGTCCCAGTCCTTGCAATCGCGTTCGCGCTGACCGCACACGCCGCCAGCAAACAAAAGCCCACGCGCCCCGGCAACGAAACGATCTGCCGATACAAAGGATACATCGTCCTCGACGCCGCGACTGGAAATACCCTCCTCGAAGACAACCCCGACATCGTCAATCCGCCCGCCAGCATGACGAAGCTCATGACCTTCGCCGTCATCTCGGACAAACTCCAGCGCGGCGAACTCACCCTCGAAACGCCCATCCGCATCGATAAATCTGACGCCGACATGGGCGGCACAGAAGTCTGGCTCGATTCACGCGAAACGTTCACCGTCGAAGAGCTCATCTACGCCATGATGATTCAGTCGGCGAATGACGCCGCCCACGCCCTTGCACGCGCCTCGGCTGGTTCGGTTCCCATCTTCATCGAGCAGATGAACGCCAAGGCCAAGGAAATCGGCATGACCCACACCATTTTCCGCACGCCCCACGGCCTGACCTCAAAACGCCAAAGCATCAATGAAGGCGACCTCACCACCCCACACGATTTCGCCCTACTCTGCCGCTACACCGTCCTCAAAACAGACGTGCTCAAATACTCCTCCATCCGCGAACGGGATTTTGCACCAAACCGTGTCAAAGGACCAATTCACATGATCAACCACAACAAGCTTATCGGCCGTGTCATCGGCGTGGATGGCTTGAAAACGGGTTACACCGAAAATGCCGGCTATTGCCTCAGCGCCACCGCCGAACGCAACGGTCGACGCATCGTCGCCGTCATTATGGGCTGCTTCGGTCCCAACGGTGAAATCGACAAAGGCATTGCCCGCGACCGCAAAATGATCGAACTCCTCGAACGTGGCTTCGCCGGTCTCTCCGCCGGTCCAGCTCCCGCCACTGCACCCGCAGCCCCGAAGCCCGCCGCTCTCCTTGCAACGCCCGCTCTGCCCCCAAAACCGGCCGTCTCGCGCCCAGCACCCGCTCCTGTCACCGCCAAACCAGCTCCCGCACCAGCCCCACAACCTGAGCCCTCGCCAGTCTCCGCGGCCAGCCCGGATGCCTCGCCCGTTCAAGCCGCCACCAGCCCCGTCTCGCCTGTCGCTTCCAGCGACGACACTGCCGCCCCAAGCGTGAAGTTCGAACTGCCCAAGAAAAAATAAGCTCCAAGGCGAAAAACATTTCCCTCTAAGGCGCGGTTCCCCCGCGCCTTTTTTGTGCCCGTTTCAAAACCAGGTCATCGCGGAAAAAATGATGTTCACGTCATTCGCATCTGGTTTCGTCACATTTCAATCCACGAATACATTTCCACCGACCATGTTTCGAACCGTTAGAAAACCACGATCAAAACATGAATATCTCACTCAAAACCGTTTCCGCCGCCGCCGCACTCACACTCGGCCTGATCTCCGGCCTGCACGCCCAAGATTGCCCACCTCCTCCACCTCCGGACGGCTGTTCCGGTGGTTTTTGCCAAGATCCACAAGCCGGTTTCATGAAAATGCTGACCGAAAAACTCTCCCTCACCCAGGAGCAACAGACAAAAATCAAAGCAATCCTATCCGACGAAAAACAGGCCATGGACGCCCTTCGCGACGACACTTCAATCGATCGCGAGACCGGTCACGAAAAGATGGAATCCATCCTGAAAAACCATCGCGAAAAAATCCGCGCCCTGCTCACGCCTGAACAACAAAAAATCTTTGCTCAAATCAAACCTCACGATCGCCACGGCCCACCTCCGCCTCCACCTGACGAAAACTAAACATCAAGCCCCAAATCTCGATTCAACTCCTTCCAACGCCGCTCCAATTCAGAGCGGCGTTTTTCAATGCTCCAAAACGATCACCAACGCACCGAGCAGCGTAAACAATGCCCCCAGTAATACAGCTTCGTACCGCTCGAAGTTTTTCACCCGAAACCGGTCCATACCGACCAATGTTAACCAAGTCAGCAACGTCATCGAAGCCAGCGCCCCGACGGCCAGAATCACGCTCAGGACAAAAAATCCGTGCCAGCCAAATTGAACACCCGAGAGATAAATCGGCAGAAATCCTTCGCACGGTGAAAGCGTCAACATCACAAACAAACCACTGACCGCTGCCCAGTCTCCCTTATCCGTTTTCACCAAAGGGCTCTCCTCCAATTCGTGATCCCAATGGCTGTGCTCATGCTCGTCTTCTTTGCCGCAATGTTCGCTCGGTTGATGATGTCCGCCCGGCGGACTATGATGACAAATACCCAAACCACGCCATTGTCGCCAAAAATAATAACCGCCCAACACAAACAATACGCCACCGGCAATCCATGGGAAAATCCGCCCCAACCGCTCATCCAGCTGGAACCCGAGCCACGCGATCACCAACCCCAGCAAACTCGTCAAAAGCACATGCCCGAGCCCGGCCGCAATCGTTACCGCCAGAACCTTGGTCCGGCTCCAATCGCGTGCCCGTCCCACCAGCACAAAAGGCAACCAATGCGTCGGTATCGCCGCGTGAAAAAACGCGACGGTAAAACCTGTGGCTGCGATGGTCGGCAAAACGGTGGAATTCATCTGGATTTGGCGGAATGTTGAGCAATCGCGTCACTTGCGACCGCTGTCCACCGCGAACTCTATCAAAGTCGTCAATACCCCACAAAAACCAAACATCCATCGCTACGCCTTTCCATTTTCCCGATTTAGCATATCTATCGCGACCGTGCCCTCCATCAACCCCAACGCGCCAGACATCGCCGCCGTCAAATCCTACCTGCTCGCGCTGCAAGAAACCATTTGCCGCGAGCTCGCCTCCGAGGATGGCTCCGCGCAATTCACCACCGACGAATGGACCCGCCCAGAAGGTGGTGGCGGCCGCACGCGCCTGCTCGCCGAGGGAGCCATCTTTGAAAAAGCCGGCGTCGCGTTCTCTCATGTCACCGGCGCCAATCTCCCTCCTTCCGCCACCGCGCACCGCCCTGAACTTGCTGGTAAATCCTGGGAAGCACTCGGCGTTTCCCTCGTCATCCACCCGCGAAATCCCTACGTCCCAACCAGCCACGCCAACGTGCGATTTTTCGTTGCTGGTGCCAACACGCCAAATCCTATTTGGTGGTTCGGCGGCGGTTTCGATTTAACTCCTTACTACGGCTTCGAGGAGGACGCCATCCACTGGCACCGAACCGCTCGCGACGCCGTCGTCCCCTTCGGCGACACGCTCTACCCACGTTTCAAAAAATGGTGCGATGAATATTTTTTCCTGAAGCACCGTAACGAACCACGCGGTATCGGCGGCCTGTTTTTCGACGATTTTAACGAGCTCGGTTTCGAACGAAGCTTCGCCCTGCTCCGCGCCGTCGGCGACGCCTACCTGCCCGCATACCGCCCCATCGTCGCCAAACGCAAAACCACGCCCCACACCGATCGCGAGCGCCAATTTCAACTTTACCGCCGCGGACGTTACGTCGAATTCAACCTCGTCTGGGATCGCGGCACGCTTTTTGGCCTACAAAGCGGCGGCCGCACCGAATCAATTCTCATGAGCCTGCCCCCACTCGTCCGCTGGGACTACGGCTGGATACCCGAAACAGCCAGCCCCGAAGCCCGCCTCCACGACGTATTTCTCAAACCCCGCGACTGGGCCGCGCCCACGAACCTCCAACATCCAACGTCCAACGCCGAACGTCCAAAATAGGCAGCTTCCGTACTTGGAGGTTGAATGTTCGATGTTCGATGTTCGATGTTCACGCGATGACATCGCGTGACCGTTTCCTCGCCGCCGCCGCCTGCCAGCCGCTTGATCGCCCTCCGATCTGGGTCATGCGCCAAGCCGGCCGTTACCTGCCCGAGTACCGCGCTCTCAAGGCCAAGTCTTCTTTCCTCGAAATGGTAAAGACGCCCGCGCTTGCCACCGAGGTCACACTCCAACCACTCCGCCGTTTCGCCCTCGATGCGGCGATTCTCTTCTCCGACATCCTCGTGATCCCCGAGGCCCTCGGCCAGTCCTACAGTTTCCGCGACGAAGGTGGCATCGCGATGGCCTACCGCATCGAAACCCGCGCCCAAGTCGACGCCCTCGCCCCGGTCAGCGCCGTGCCCGAGCGCCTCGACTACGTTGCCGAAACACTCGCCATCCTTAAAAAAGAACTCGCCGGCCAAAAAGCGCTGCTCGGCTTCGGCGGCTCTCCTTGGACCCTCGCCACTTACATGGTTGAAGGTGGCAGCTCCGACGACTTCGAGCGCGTGAAACTCCTTTTCTACACCGACCGCGCCACCTTCGACGCTTTGCTCGAAAAACTCACCGCCGCGCTCATCGCTTATTTCCAGATGCAGATCCGCGCCGGTGCCGACGCGATTCAGATTTTCGACTCCTGGGGCGGCATCATCGCCGGACCCGATTACGAGGCCGCCTCGTTGCGATGGATTCGCGCGATCGTCGCCGCGCTGCCGAAAGATTTTCCCGTCATCCTTTACGCCAAAGGCACTGCGCCGCACCTCACCGATCAGGCGTTTTCCGGCGTCAAAGTCCTCAGCGTCGACTGGACCAACGACCTCGCCATCGTCCGCCGCAATCTTCCTGCCAACGTCGCCGTTCAGGGCAACCTCGACCCGGTCCTCATGCAGACGACGCCGGAAATCGTCCGCACGTCGGCCACGCGGCTCCTCGAATCGATGCGCGGTACCAACGGCCACATTTTTAACCTCGGCCACGGCATCACTCCCGCCGCCAAGCTCGAGTGCATGCAGTCGCTCGTCGACACCGTAACCGGCTGGAAATAA
>JAYTWC010000451.1:0-3677 GCA_043743635.1 Verrucomicrobiota bacterium
GCCGAGGATGTGGCGTTGGGTCGGCCAATCTGTGTCATCGGTGACGACGTGGTTAAGGCACTTTTCCCGAACGAAAATCCCATCGGGCGAATGGTTCGGTTGAACGGGCAAAATTACACGGTGGTGGGTGCGTTTGCGCCGAAAGGGACCTCGTTTGGTCAGAGCCAGGATAATTTTGTAGCGACGCCCATCACGCGTTGGCTGGCGATTTACGGACGTGCCGGGCGTTCGGTCGGCATCAATGTGCAGGCACCAAGCCAGACGGAGCTGGCGGCGACTCAGGACAGGGCGATTGGAGTAATGCGATTGGTTCGTGAGCTGGAGCCGGAGGATGTGAATGATTTCGAGATTTTTTCCAACGATTCGCTTATTGAGTCGTTCAACAAGATCATGGACGTGATCGCCATCGGTGCTTTTGTTATCAGCGCCATTGCCCTGCTTGCTGCGGGTGTGGGCGTGATGAACATCATGTTGGTGAGCGTGACGGAGCGCACAAAAGAGATCGGCGTACGCAAGAGTATCGGGGCGAAACAAAGTAATATTTTGATGCAGTTTTTGATCGAGGCCGTGGTTTTGTCACTTGTTGGTGGTTTGGCTGGCGTGATCGTTGGCGTGGCTGGTGGCAGTGCTGTCGCGGTTTTTATGAAAGGTGCGTTGGTGATGCCGTGGGGTTGGGTGGCCGCTGGCATGTTGGTTTGCGGCGGTATCGGCGTGATTTTCGGATTTTATCCGGCGTGGAAAGCAGCGCGGCTCGATCCGATCGAGGCGCTGCGTTACGAGTGAGGTCAGGCTTCTGCAATGGCAATTTTTATGCCATTAGTTGAGTCGACTGGTTCGTTTCACGGCTTGCCGGTGTCGTCGCGTACAATGTAGAGCGGGCGGTGTTTGATTTCTTCGAAGATGCGGCCGACGTATTCGCCGATGATGCCGAGGCTGACGAGAATCATACCGCCGATTAGGCCGAAGATCACGACCAGGCCGGTCCAACCGGGCACGGTGTTCGCAAAAACATATTTCTGAACCACTGCGTAGACCCCATAACCGCAGGCGAGGGCGGCGGTGCCGAAGCCGCAGGCGGTGATGAGCTTGATGGGCAACGTCGAGAAGGAAAGCGCGGCGTTCCAGGCGAGCTTTGCCATTTTCCAGAAGGGGTATTTGGTTTCGCCGTATTGGCGCGGGTTGCGTTTGTACCTAACGGCTACCTGTGGAAAACCGACCCAGGCGAAAAGGCCGCGCAGAAAACGGTGCTGCTCATTCATTCGCAAAATCACGTCGAGGCAGCGCCGTGAAACGAGACGGAAATCTCCGGTGTCTTCCGGCAGATCCGGGTGTACGAAGCGGCGCATCACGCGATAGAAGATCCATGCGGTGGTGCGCTTGAAAATAGTTTCTCCCTCGCGTTCGGAGCGTTGGCCGTAGACGACATCGTAACCTTCGCGGTAGCGGGCGATCATTTCTGGTACAACCTCAAGCGGATCCTGGAGGTCGGCGTCCATGATGATAATAGCATCGCCTTGGGCGAGGGCGAGACCGGCCGAAACGGCCATTTGATGACCAAAATTTTTACTGAACGACACACCGCGCACCCGCGAGTCGGCTGCCGCCCATTCCTGAATCAATCCGAATGAACCGTCACGCGAACCGTCGTCAATCAAGACGATTTCGACCGGTTCTGGAAAGTATCTGAGCCATGTATCCAGCGTGGAGCGCAGGAAGGGCAGCCCTTCTGCTTCGTTGAAGACGGGGAAAATAAAACTGACCAACGCAGGAGCCGGGCGGAATTTTAGAGCTTGGTTCATGGTTTTGCAGGCTCGTTATCGAGGAGCGTCTTGTTCTTGTTTTTATTCCGGCCGCAGTAGTCTGCAAGGATGCATACCTGGGCGATCAGAAGGCCCTCGACGGGTTTTCGGTAGCGGCCTTCGTTGACCGAAATCAGCAGCCAGGCTTGGAAGAAAAACCAAGTTGCGATTAACAGCGGGAGCAAGGGGCTCTCGATGGAGCAGCGCCATTTCCACAGGCTGACGAAGAGGACAGCGGTGAACATCGGAATCCAGAGCCAGCGTGAGAGGTTGGCGAACCAGCCCATGAAATATTCGTGGTTGTTGTCAGGCCAGGAGTTGCCTTGGAAAAGATAGACGATGTTTTCGGCGCGGAGTTGCCAGCGGCGGGCACCGGTTTGGGCGGTTTGGGTTAGGACGGTTTCCCAGTCTTTGGTGCCGTGAGTGAAATCGACGGACACGTGGACGGTGCCAGTGCGGCTGGATTTCCAGTCGGATTGCAGGAGCGAGGGGCATCTCCCAAAAAGTGATAAGAGTCCATCATTCCAATCGGAGGAAAAATCGAAAGGTTGTTCGTCCATCATGGGCGAGGTGAAACCGTATTCCCAGCGGGCACCTTCACGCTGAAAATGGAGCAGAATTTCGCGGTTCCCGGATTCCGCGTAGATGCGCGTGAGCCAGCCGTTACCGTGAGGGGCCCAGAGGTAAATGAAGTTATGATTGCGAATCGCGAGGGGAACGAGGGTTACCGTGAGGATGAGAACCGAGTAGGCTGCGGTGCGGATTTTTTGCGGATGGGAAAGCCAAACCAGTGAACATGCTATTCCTGCGAGCGGGATGGCGATGCCTCGCGTCAGTCCGGTGAAGAGCCACGCCACGACAAGGGCGAGAAATGACGCCAGAACCTTTTTCCGACGGGCGCGCTGGGTCATCCAAAGGCTTAGGCCGATGAGTGGCAGTAGGAGAGTTTCAGACATCGTGTAGCTGTAGATGCCGATCCAAGTTGGCAGCAGGGCGAGGGCGGCCCAGCCAGCCAGTGCAACGGTGCGCGAGGCGAGGGTCTCACGAAGGAAACGGTACCATAACCAAGGCGTAGCGACAGAAAGCGCGGCGGCATAGGCGGCGACCAAGCCTGGAATGCCCATGGTGATGCGTTGAACGATGCTTAACCAAGTCTGATAGACAGGCGGATCGAACAAGGCCATCGGTGAAGGTTCGAGCGGTTTACTCGCGTGATCCCAGTGGCGCTGGGGGTCACTCCAGAGATGATCGACCGGATTGTGGGCGATGACGTTGTAGATGCGGAGACCGCAGCCGAGCACGATCAGTGCGCAGAGTATCGCCTGCACCGGTGTGAGCGTGCGCGGAAAGCCAGCGGATTTTGGGGCGGTGTCGGTGGTGGTGTGCATCCGGGGCGATGGCGTGGAGGATGTGCAACAATGGTGCTTTCCGCACTTTGTGGTCAAGCAGTGCCCGGCGGTTGCGCATCCGGTTTACGGTAATACAATCACGAGTGAAAATGCGCATTGCGCTTATTGCGGACAGCTGTCCGTATTTAATTTTGCTTTCTGCGCATTCCCCATGTCCAAATCTGAAAATCCCCATTCTGTGAAATCGCCGGCTTCCATTGGACGCCGTTCGTTTGTGAAAAGCCTTTCCGCTGCCGGGCTTGGTCTGGCGATGGGTCTGAAGGGATTGGCTAAGGAAGTTGAGCCGGTGAGTGCTTCGGCGACGAAGGGCCGTCGGCGTCGTTTTGCCATCGTGGGCACCGGTCATCGGCACGAGATGTTTCAAAACGCGATCGAGGTTGATTTCAAAGAAACTGCGGAGCTCGTTGCGCTTTGTGACAAAAATCCCGGTCGCGTCCAAGTCGCGCAGGAGTTGTCGGCAAAAAATGGC
>JAYTWC010000452.1:0-2971 GCA_043743635.1 Verrucomicrobiota bacterium
TTCCTATGGCGTTTACGCCCTCAATTTAACCTACACCGACGGTTCTCGCGCTCAGGATCAGCTCTATTACCACAAGGTTCCTGAGCAGGGTATGACGGTCGCCTTTCTGGGTCTCGCGCTGCTCGGGATTGTTGGCGTTCGCCGCCTGATCATCTCGAAGTAGATTTCGCTTCAGTATTTTTTAGCGCTTGGCGTCCGGTTGATTCCGGACGCCTTTTTTATCTTATTCGCGGACCGACTCGGTTTTTTGAATGCCGAGTTTTTCCATCAGTTCATAAAACGTCGGCCGACTGATGCCCAATTCGGTGGCCGCTGCGGAGATCTTGCCGTTGTGCTTGCGGAGGGATTGTTGCAAGAGCTCGCGCTCGAGATTCTCTCTCGCTTCCTTCAGGGTTATATTGGCGCGGTTTGAAGAGACAATTCCTGCGAGTTCGAGATCCTGTGCGGTGAGACGTTTTTCGCCGCCCATGATCACAGCGCGTCGCACGCGGTTCTGTAACTCACGGACGTTACCCGGCCAATCGTAGCGCTGGATGGCGCGTTGGGCTTCGGGGGCAAAGCTTAGGCCGCTTTTCCCGCTTTCTTTAGCGAATTGCTGGAGAAAGGTCTGGGCGAGAAAGAGGCTGTCGCCCTCGCGCTCGCGCAGTGCTGGTAGATTAACTTGGACCACGGCGAGACGGTAGAACAGATCTTCGCGAAACGTGCCGGTTTGCATGCCTTTTTTCAGGTCAGCGTTCGTGGCAGCAATGACGCGGGTTTCGACGGAGATTTCCTGGCGGCCACCGACGCGTTCGATGCAGCGTTCCTGGAGGAATCTTAGGAGCTTAACCTGGATCGGCAGGGGGATTTCGCCGATTTCATCGAGGAAAAGAGTTCCGCCTGACGCACTTTCGATGCGGCCTTTGCGCTGGACGTGAGCGCCAGTGAACGCACCTTTTTCATGACCGAAAAGTTCGCTTTCGATCAGGGTTTCAGGGATCGCGCTGCAGTTGATAGCAACGAAGGGGCCATTGCAGCGGGTGCTGCGGTTATGGATGGCGCGTGCCGTCATTTCCTTGCCGGTACCGCTTTCGCCGAGAATGAGCACAGGGGCGTCGACCGTCGCGACTTTTCGAATGGAATCAAAGACGGTTTGCATCGGAGCGCTGGTGCCAAAGATTCCGTCGAACACATCGCCTTTGAGGCGGCTCTGTAATTCCTGGTATTCGCGTTCCAGCTGCGCGACATGGAAGCAGCGTTTCAGAAGCAATTTCAGGTCCTGCATCTCGACCGGCTTCCCAAGGAAATCGTAGGCACCGGCGCCGATGGCTTGAAGGGCGTTGGTCTTTTCTCCTTGGCCGGAGATAATAACGATTTTCGCCAAGGCATTAATTGAGAGCAGCTCCGAAAGCGTGGCCAGTCCTTCTGCGGGTGACGCGGGCGATGGCGGCAGGCCAAGGTCGAGCAGGACGACGGCAGGTTTGGCGGTGCGAAATTGTTCGACCGCCGTGGCACGATCACCCGCCTGCAGGATCTCATAATCCTGAACGAGAGACCATTTCATCTGGGTACGAATTTCGTCGTCGTCGTCTACGATCAGGAGTTTGGGTTTCATCAAGCGCTGGGTGAGAGGGGAAGGTATACGCGAAAAGTGGTGCCTTGACCGGGCAAACTTTCAACAGCAATCCGTCCGCCGTGGGCTTCGATGATCATTTTGCTTTGGAACATGCCTATGCCGAGACCGTTCTTTTTGGTAGTTTGGAAAGGACGGAAGAGTGAACGGGTGAGAAATTCGTTGCTCATGCCGCAACCGTTGTCGGTAGCTGATAGTACGGCCCAGATGCCTTCTCGATCGGTTTTAATGCGCAAGCGACCCTGGCCGTTGGTGGCTTCGCGAGCGTTCAGAACGAGGTTGGTGATCACTTTTGAGAACTGTTCGCCGTCGATGAGGATTTTAGGTAATTGAGAGTGTTCGGTTTCAATTACAAAGTCGGAGCCTTTTTCAAAGCCCGTGAGAGCGCTGGCGATGACGGTGCTTAGATCAGATTCTTTGGCCTGAATTTTCAGTTCTTTCCGGAGTTCACTCAGCCGGCTGATGAGGTTGTTAATATGGGCAACGGACTTGCCCACGCCGCGCAAGGCGTCGGCCCTGAACTCGGGGTCATCGAAATGCGTGGGGAGATTTTGCAGCATCAGGCTGAGTGTAGAAGCCGCGTTTTTTAGGTCGTGGACAAAGAACGCAGCCATGGTTTGGAACGCCTCGTGTTCCCGCGATTGAAGGAGGCGTTGCGAAAGCCGCATATTCAAAAGGCCTGAAGCGACGTGTTCACCGATGGATTTGAGCAGATCGAGATCTTGCAGGGTGAAAGCAGTTCCGCCGACACGATCACCGAGAATAATCAAGGCCAGGACTTCACCGCGCGAGACGATTGGGACGCAAACACGGTGGCCGCCTTTGTTGAATTCGTCGGGATGGCAGCGCCGCAGGATAACGGCCCAGATGTCGCTCACGTGGTCGATATCGACTGGGTCGCTATGCACACCAAGGTGTTTTATCACGATCGATGTTCCGGCAGTATCTGGCTTTAATTCGTTGGCGCGCTCGAGGGTCAACGAGGTTGACGCAGCGAGGTTGAGCTCGTTTTTGCGATCATCCACCAGCCAAACGGTGACGCATAGCGATTTGAAAGTGTCGGCCAGCAGCATGACCATCGCGTGGCAGAAGTCATTTTGGTCGACTCGCGAAGCCGTGGCTTCGGTGAAAAGACTCCAAACTTTTTGATAATCGTAAAGTGGGCGCTTAAAATGGCGGCTGACAAAACGCTTCAAATAGAGATTTACCCGATCTGATTGCAGCAACACCGCCAGGCATACGAGGGCGATCAAGACAACAAACGCTTTGATCGCGAACGAATCGTCACCGCCAAAGTAGGGGATCAGCGAAGCTAAAATGCCGATCATCACCAGATAGATTCCCGCTAGGAAAACGGTC
>JAYTWC010000453.1:0-4649 GCA_043743635.1 Verrucomicrobiota bacterium
GGTTGGGGAGTTGGGTTGACGGGTTGCGCTTCTGCCTGATGGCCGGCAAATTGGGCACGTCGTCACACGCCGCTTGAAAGCCGGCGTATTTTTTGCGCCTTTATTCCCATGCTTCAATCGCTCCGCATCAAGAACCTCGCTTTGCTGGAAGAGGTGGCACTCGACTTCGAGCCTGGCTTCACCGCTGTCACCGGCGAAACCGGCGCGGGTAAAAGTATTTTGCTCGGCGCGCTCAGTTTGCTCGCGGGGGAACGTGCGGATAAAACGATCATTCGCCAAGGTGCGGCCGCGAGTGAGGTCGAGGCTTCGTTGTTTTTTAAAAATGCGAAAGCGATCGATGCGTTGCTGGCCGAGCTGGATTTACCCGCGTGCGAAGACGGCATGTTGATTTTGAAACGCAGTCTGCCGCGCGAAAAAGCGCCGAAGATCACGGTCAACGGCGGGCTCGCGACGCTCGCGGCACTTCAGCGGTTGGGCGAAACATGGATCGATTTTCACGGACCGAGTGAACCGCGCCGACTGCTCAAGGAAAGTTGCCAGCTGGAATTGTTGGATTTGTTTGGTCGTTCGGGCGAGGCGCTGACGGCGTATCAGGGCAAATATCGTAGCTGGCGTGAGCTGCTTGCCGAACGCGAACGTATCGCCAACGAAACCAAACTCGCGCCAGATCAGATTCGTTTCATCGAAAATCAGCTGGCGAAACTGGATGCGCTGGAATTGACCGAGGAGGCGATTGAAGCGTTGGAACGCGATTTTCAGCGGCAGAGCAGTGCGCAGGAATTAATCGAACTCGCGGCGTCGCTGGCGAATGGTTTGACGGGCGAAGAGGGCGCGACGGCTCGCGTGTCTGCGCTGGTGCGTGAAGCGCGGCAGTTGGAGGCGCTTGATGCGTCGAGCAAAACGCTGGCCGACCGGCTCGCGTCAGCGTCGGTCGAGCTGGCCGATCTCGGGGCGGAGTTCGAGGCGTTGAGTGGCGAATTTCAATTTGATCCCGAGCAGGCTGAGGAGTTGCAGACACGCATGAACACTTGGCTAGAGGCAAAACGGAAGCATGGTGGCGATGTGCGCGCAGTGATCGCGGCACGTGAGGACATGCGTCGGCGGCTGGCCGTGCAGGGCGATCTCGAAGGAACGCTGGCGAAATTGGAAAAAGAAATTTCTGATGCCGAGCGAGCGGCGAAAAAGGAAGCGCAGACCTTGCGGGCTATTCGCGAGAAAGCGGCGCGGGAACTGGCCAAGGTGGCGGCCAAAAGCATCGCTCAACTTGGATTCAAGAAGGCGGATTTCCAGATTAAGGTTGTTTCGTTGTCGGAGCTCGGGCCGACGGGGGATTGCGGCGGTGAGTTTTTGTTTTCACCCAATGTGGGCGAGGCGCCCCTGCCGTTGAATCGCGTGGCATCGAGTGGTGAACTCGCGCGCGTGATGCTGGCGCTCAAGGCGGTGCTCGCGGATCTTGATGGCGTGCCGGTATTGGTGTTTGACGAAGTCGACGCGAACGTCGGCGGGGAAATCGGCACCGTGGTCGGAGAAAAAATGGCGGCGATCGCCAAGGCGCACCAGGTGTTGTGCGTCACGCATTTGCCGCAAGTGGCGGCGCAGGCGGCGAATCATCTGGTCGTAGAAAAAGATCAATCGAAGGATCGTGCGGTGGTGTCGATCAAGCCGATCCACGAAAGCCGCAAAGGTCGCCTGGGCGAGCTCGCCCGCATGTTGGGCGATCGCAACGCGAAGAGCGCACTGGCGCACGCGGAAGAGTTGCTGGGTAAGCCTTAAAAGCTCAACGCTCAATCAACTTGGAATAAGGCAAGGATGAGAGCGAAGCGCTGGCACTCTTTGCGTTTCTTTGCGGCCTTCGTGTTCAAAACGAATATGAGCCGAACCATTTAACACCAATAACGCAAAGAGGCGCAAAGAAGAATCAGGTTCAGGTTCTCGCGGTCTTAAAGCTCTTCCACTTTTCGAGGGGGATGAGCGCGGCGGCGATCAGTAGGAGCTGACTGAAAACGAAGAGGAGCAACCACCAGAAGGCGGAATCCATGAAGCCGTAACTGTGCAGGCCGACGCCAAGCATGTTGACGCCGAACCAGCTCCAAGCGGTCACGATGTTCCCGAAAACAGCGAGTGCCATGAGTCCGCGGGCTTTTACCACGCCACCCCAGCGGCAGTGGAGGATGAGCGCGTTCCAGACCACAATGATGAGGGCACCGTTTTCTTTTGGGTCCCAGCCCCAGAAGCGTCCCCAAGATTGGTCAGCCCAGATGCCGCCGAGGATCGTGCCGACGAGGCTGAACAGAGTGGCGAAACAAATGATACCGTAAACCATGCGAGGCAGGACGTTCAAAAAATCTCGCCGTGTCGAATCACGCATAAAATAGATAATAAGTATAAAGGGTGATATGATTAGCGATGCTAGGATAACGACCCACAGAGGAACCGATGGTTCATCACGCATCTTTTGAGCTATGCTTAAGAAAACATAGAATATCGCCAGGAAGCCCGCGAGGAAAGTAGCGCCATAGCCGATGGTTATGGTGACGACGTGCGTGCTGAGCCAGAAGTTGGAATCGAGCACGGCGCGCATCATTTCCATGGTGTCACCACTGAGCGATAGGTGGTGGGCGATGATTAGGGTGACGAAGCCCATCGCACCCGCTGCGACGGTGCCGATGGCATTTTTGAAGATCATTTCCAGGACGAGGCAAAGCGTCACGGCCACCCAGCATACGCCGAGCGCGGAGGAATAGAGATTGGTGACGGGTGCATAGCCGCCGATCCACATGCGGGTGGTGATGCCTGCGGTGGTGACGAACCAGGCCAGGGCGAGTAGGTAAAATCCAGAACGTCGGAGGGCTTCTGGCCAGAGCAGCCATGAGAAGACGCCGAACAGGAAGGCCATGACGTAAAGATTGATACTGGTATAGAAAGGTTCGGCAGCGTTGAACCGGTCCTCGGCATCGCTCTTGGTGAGTTGCGCTGTGTAACGTTTGACGAGTTCCTCGCGGTAGAGGTGAACGATTTCGTTGAAATCCTCGGCATTATTGTTGCGCCAGGTGTAGGCGAGTCCGGCGTAGGTCAGGGCGGCGGGTTCGATCGCGCCGGTTTGGAAGGAATCGACGAGCGATTGGCCGGTTTTTAGCCAAGCGTTTGGTTGGGCAGGATCACGTGGTGGAACGGCGAGCAGCGAGCCTTGTTCGGCCATGGTCTCGAAGCGATTGCGAGACTCGGTGATGGTTTTGAGGATTGCCGCATCGTGAGGTTGGCCGGCCTCGCGGGCTTTTGCCGCTTCAACGGCTTTGCCCAGGTTGTCTTGAAACTGGGTGAGTTCGGACAGGAAATCAGGGCTTTCGGGGAGGGAGAGGCTGTATTGGAGGCGCTGATACGTGATGAGGTTGGCGTAAAGGGTGAGGACTGCTTTTTGGAATTTGTTGCGCACGGCGTTATCGACCTCATCGGCGAGACGGGCCTGGCGTTCGAGTTCGGCAAGCTTGGGGCGGAACTGGTCGAAAGAGAAACGGGCGCGGGTTGCGGGCAGAAAACCGAGGACGGCCATGAAACGTTTCACCGGGCTGTCGTAATTGATCCGGGTGTCGTCGTCGGTGAGTCCCATGAGCGAAAGAAGTTCGGGCGAATCGATGCGGAAGGTCGGAAAAGTGTTGGCCTTGGCTGGGTCGAAGCAGACGGTGGCGAGCCATTCGATGGGCGAGGCGGCAAAGGGTTCGCTGATCGCGGGATCGCTGACGCGCTGGCGGCTTTGGATCGTGAGCAGGGTGGTGCGGGCAACGGTATCCAGAGGTTTGATACGACCGTTGATGAGGACGGGCAGACGGCCGAAGCCCTCGAGATCGAAGGCGCTTTGATGTTTTTGCGGCAGTAATGGTTTGATGACCATGGCCACGCCCGCGAGAAGGATAAGGAGAGGGAGAAAACGTTTCATGAGGATTGAACCGCCGAGAGCGCGGAGGACGCAGAGGAGTCGGAGAAGTTGTTTACAAACCGGCGCAGTCCGTTTTTTAGGACTGGAACATTAAAATTGATGAGAAGGCCGAGTTGGAGGTGAGCTAATTTGAGGTAATTGATCAGCTGGGCTTCGTGAATAGGGAGGATTTGCTCCACAGACTTGAGCTCAAGAATGACGCGAGAGTCGGCGATGATGTCGGCGCGAAAACCGCAATCGAGAGGTTCTCCTTTATACGAGACGCGGATCTCTTGCTGGCGAACAAACGGTATTCCTTTGATTGCGAGTTCGCGGCAAAGTGCCGCTTCATAAACCGACTCGAGTAGTCCAGGTCCTAGCTCGCGATGTACTTCGATCGCTGCACCGTTTAGCTCGTAGGTGAGGTTGTTTATTGTCTTCATCTCGGCGTTCTCTGCGCGCTCTGCGGTTAAACTTGTTTTGCGGTGGCGGTGCGTTTGCTGATGAAGCCGTAGAGGGAGAAACCGAACTGGATCAAAAGACCTAATGCCATCAGGATGCAGGCGATGTAGGGCAGGAGGCGGCCGGGATTGCGGACGACCTGGAGGACGGTTGTCGTGTCGTTGTTTTCGAAACCCGCCTGGTAGAAAGTGAGCCCGTCGAAGCGAAGCGGGTTGTTCATGTAGATGAGCGCCTCGCGGTCGGTTTTGCCGTCTTCTGTTTTGAGCCGGATACG
>JAYTWC010000454.1:0-4529 GCA_043743635.1 Verrucomicrobiota bacterium
GTGACGCGTCGGAAAAGTTCGTACACTTCAAGCGGGAGATAAATGCCGCCGCTGATCACGGCCAGCCATTCTGCCCACGCTTGGCTAAACCAAAGTCCAAACGCTTCAACAAAGCGTAGTGCCGCATACACAAATCCGATCACGGCGAAAAGCCAAAGGCGGGCGTCGGTGGTTTTGGCGGCTGCTTCGATAAAGCCGCTCGTGTAGTGGTGCGAAGGATTCAGGTGGAGTCGGCCAACCAAATCGAGTGCCAGTGCGCGAAGGTCGTGATGAAGCAGCGACAGCAATCCGAAGCCGGCGAGCAGGACGATGACGCCCTTCGTCGCTTCGAAGAGCGCGACAGACTTTACGACCTTGCGAGAAGCGTTGGAGGATAACACAGGTCTACTTTCGGCAAATCGGCGTGCGGAACCAAGGAAGATTTGCAGTCAATTTTTGCCATGATTGAGGGCGATGGAGCGCTTCTCGGTCAATTTTCTGCATCACGTATTTCAATCCCGATTCATACTTGGGTGCGAACCGGTGCAGTGGATTCAACGCTGCGAGACGAACGTAACGGTACGTCGAACGACGTGATCCAGTTTGATTGGCGCAATAATAGAAAAGGCCGCTCGATCAGGAAATATAACGCTGTGCCAACCAGAAACGCTGCGCCAGCGTAGACGCAGAATGCGTGGAATCCGCCCGCTTTTACGAATTCTGGCCAGTACGACCTGATGATGTGCCAGGTCATCTTATGGCTTAGATAAAGGCTGAATGTGACGGTTGCAATTAGTTCGGCTCCGGGAATGCGGACTTTGCCAAGAAAACATTTGGTGCTTACGCACGCCGCGACAATCAAGGCCAGGCTCACCGCGAGCATCGGAAAGCCAAAGACACTTGCGCAGAAATCGGTTCTTTCTTTCGCAACCCAGATCGCTGCCGCTGTGCCTCCAATTCCCATTGCGAGAAGGCGATAGGGGTTGTCCATGGCTTTTTGCCACAGCACTGGCCTGAGCCATCGGATTGAGGCAAGGACGACGCCGGCCAGCAGTCCGTCAAGGCGCATGATCGTGGGGTAGTAAATGAGTTCCACGTAAGCGTTTTGGCGATGGTTGGGAATACCGACAAAATGCTGCCAGACATATCCGCGGAGGATTATGCCTGCGGCAAAAATCGTAGCGCAAACCGCCGCCGTGGATTTCCATGAAGGCCGCCGCATCAACACCCAGACGAGGAGCGGGAAGAATAGGTAGAAATGTTCTTCCACGCAAAGGGACCACGCGTGCGAAAACGCCCGGTTGTGTTGGTAGTCGATGAGGAAGTTCTCGGTGAATGTGAGAAATTGCCATGACGGCTGGAGGCACTGAGCTTCTCTGAACGTGGGAACGAAATAATAGAAAGCCATAACCAACCAATAGGTGGGAAGAATCCGAAACGCCCGGCGAAGATAGAAAGACCTGATGGCGGGTGTTTGGCCGGCGGCGTATTCCTTTAAAAGCTGCGAGCCTATTAAGTAACCGCTCAAGACGAAGAATAGGTCGACGCCCATCCAGCCCAACTTCCCAATTGTCGGGAAGGGCGATCCGAGGCCCTCAGTCATCCCGTGAAAAAGTAGCACCCAAAGAATGGCGATCGCACGGAGAAGATCGAGGCCGGGGTAACGTTTCATGAAGTCATCACAGCGATATTTGCAGTCGACGGGCTTGCGAGGCCAAACCGGTGGGACGTTGCGCCCGGTAGGCACGATATGTCCACGCTCAATCCCTGACTTGATTTCAACTTTATCGTTTCATTGAAATCGGGGTTAAGACTGTAATCTGCGTCGGTAAAACTTACAGATAATCGGCCGGGTTTCCTTGTGAGATATTAGAATATGATATATCATAGATATGTAACCCTCCTCTGTAGAGGCATGTACTAACGTCATTACTAAATAGACGAGCGCTGGGCACGTGATCTGCAGCTTAGCGGGAGTCTTGAATCATCAACCCCAACATTATGAAAAATCTACTACCCAATCATATTATTAAGGGAGTTCTTTTGAGCGCTTCCTTGTTGTTTCTCTGCAATCCGGTCCGGGCTAATACTATTCATTTCCACGCGGATCTTTTTGGTTCAGCCGAGTCTCCGGCGAATATCTCTCCAGGCACGGGTTTGGCCGATGTCTACTTTGATGACGTAGCCCAAACGATGGAAGTGGTGGTGAGTTTTTCGGGACTGCTTGGAACGACGACCGCTTCGCACATCCATGCCGCGACGGCTTCACCCAATACAGGTACAGCCGGGGTTGCGACCACGACACCGACCTTTACCGGTTTTCCGTCCGGGGTGACTTCGGGAGCCTATGATCATATATTTGATATGACGCTGGCATCGTCATTTAACCCAGCCTATGTCACGAGCCACGGTGGAACGACGGCGAGTGCTTCGGCGGCACTGGAGAGTGCCCTTCTCGCAAATGAAGCGTATCTGAATATCCACTCAACGGCGTACACAGGTGGAGAAATCCGTGGATTCCTGCACGCCGTTCCTGACGCTGCCTCGACGGTGCTACTTTTGATCGTGGCTTTGGCGGGGATTGGGTGTTTCGGCCGATTGAAGAAAACAAATGTGCTCGGGCAGCCGAGCGCATGATGTGATCGCGGTCTTCCCTGACTGGAAGCGCGTCGCTGGGAGAAGGCGCGCTTTCCGACGGGGGACTCGAAGCCAAACCGACGGCGGTCGTTTCAGATACGGTTTACGGCGGGCGAACGAAAACTAGGTGGTTTTCGCGGGACGCCTCAGTGCCCAGATTTGTTTGGCCTGTTTGATGGTTTCGGCCAGCACGGTTGGGGTGAGCGCCTGCTTGGGGTCGTCGCCGATGCCCTGGCTGGGCGCAACGTGGGTCTCGATGCACAAGCCATCGGCACCATACGCCACGGAAGCCAGCGCGCAGGCCGGTACATAGGCCGCTTTCCCCACCGAATGTGATGGATCGACCACAACCGGTGCCCAGGTTTTTTCTTTTAACAAGGGCGTGATGCTTTCGTCGGGGTGATTGCGGTAACCGTCGAGAGTCGGTGCGGTGCCGCGTGGGCAGAGCAGGACGTTCGGGTTGCCAAAACTCACGATGTACTCGGCGGCCGAGATAAACTCGTTGAGCGATCCCATGTGGAGGCTCCGCTTGAGCAGCACGACGGTATCGCGTTCGGCGACGGCACGACCGATTGAGCGCAACAACGAATAGTTGAGCGCGTTGCGCGCACCGATCTGGAGCATGTGGACACCGGCGTCGAGGGCGAGGTTGAGCTGTTGTTCGTCCATGACTTCGGCATCGACCGGCAGGCCGGTGCGCCGATGCGCTTCAAGCAAGATGTCGAGTGACTTCACGTCGCCTTGGAAAGCATAGGGATTGGTTCGCGGTTTCCATACACCGCCGCGAAGCACGTGCGCACCGGCTTCCTTGACGGCCTGGGCGGTCTCGTAAAATAGCTGCGGGTTCTTGGGATCGATGGTGCAGTGGCCGGCGACGATGAGGAGTTCCTCACCCAACGTCACACCGCCAAGCGTGATTCGATGGGTAGCCAGATCGGAGCGACGATCCATGAGTTTGTGCGGCGATTGGATACGGTCGACTCGGTCGATGTATTCGAGACCCTCGATCCGATCGATCATCAGCTCGTCGCGCTCATCGCCCACAATCGCGTAGATCGAACGTACGGCGCCGATGATCGGCTGGATGCGGCAGCTAAAGCTCTCGACGATGCGGGTGATTTCGGCGACTTGTTCTGCGTTGAGGCGGTTGGCTTTCGGAAGGATCATGGGAGGAAATTCATCAACCGGCCGATAACGGCAACAGGCAAGGCCAATTTCCCGGCGCCAATGCCGTTTCGGCGAATTGAACGAAGGGCAGGGTGTTGAGGGCGCGGCTACTCCGACTCGGCGCGCTCCATGAGCTTTGATGGCTTCGAAATATCTTCGTAGGAACACGGTACTTGTTGGCCATGTCGGATTCGTAGTCTCAACCTTGCCTCGATCTGATTTGCCATGTGCGGTGTACGTCCTAAGAAAAATTCTGCCTCTGCCCGTTATTGTCCGCCGTGGACGGGGTTCGTGGTGTGTTTGACGTGGATCGTCTGGTTCGGAACGCCATGCGCGGCTCAAGATCCGGAGAATAAGGTCGCGCGACTGGGCTTCAAATTTGACCAGCGTACGCACGACGCCGCAGTCGCTGCGGCCAAGGCCGCTTCTGAGCGTGACGATCGCGGGCCGGAGGTTCTCGCGGACGGTGTGATACGTCTCCCGAAATATTACGTGAACGAAGAACGCATGCCGTTTAATTCCCGAGATATTCTGACGCCCGAAGGACAACTCGCTTTGGCCAAGAAACGGTACATATCGCCGGTGTATGCCAAGACGCTGGGGCCGTTGTCCGCCGTCGCTTCGCTCATCATGAATCCGTTGGGTGGCTGGCAGCCGAATGGCCCAGAGGCGATGACGCTATATAAGGATGAAGAACAAAAACAGCGCAACGCCGATATGAAAGCCCTGACGAAGTTGGACGCGGC
>JAYTWC010000455.1:0-5119 GCA_043743635.1 Verrucomicrobiota bacterium
TTATTAAAGGCGGCGTGACCCGGTGTATCAAGGAACGTGATCTTGCGGTTGTTGGCTTCGACTTGATAGGCGCCGATGTGCTGGGTGATGCCACCCGCTTCGCCTGCGGCGACGTTGGCCTTGCGAATCGCGTCGAGCAGCGACGTTTTGCCATGATCTACGTGGCCCAAAATACAAACAACCGGAGGACGCGAAACGAGATTCTTGGCCTCGTCTTCCTCGGGCTTCTTTTTCTCTTTTTCCTTGTCCTTGTCCTTGGCAGCCTGTTGGGCAGCCGCGTCGCCACGGTGCTTGATCTCAAGCATGAAGCCATGCTTCTCAGCAACCTTGGTGGCGACCGTTTCCTCGATGTTCTGATTCATCGAGGCAAAAATGCCCATCTCCATAAGTTCGGAGATCAACTTGAAAGGCTTAAGTCCAAGGGCGATCGCGAAATCGCGGACCACGATCGGCGGCTTGAGATGAATGATCTTAACACCGCCTTCCTCTGTTACAATCGGCGGCGTTGTGACGGCGGCTGACGGAATCGCAGGCACGGCTCCAGGCGCCGAAACATGGGTCGGCACTGCGGGAGCCGGACGGAGCGGCAGCGGTGGCGGCGTACCTGGTCCTCGCGCCGGCGACTGCGCAACGGGCGCTGGAAGCGGAGCGGAAATGGGCGCAGGAGCCGAAATAACCGGCGCAGGTTTTGGCTGAGGAATCGGCAAAGGCGATGCCGGCGGAGCGCTGACTTGCGGACGCGAAAGCGACGGAACTGACGGTGGACCCGAGCGAACCGGCGTCGGCGGTAAAGGAGCAGGACGACTCGCAATCGCCGGCGTTGTCGTCGTGGGGCGGGGAGGAAAAGCTGGCGGCGAAGCAGGACGAACGATCGAAGCGGAAGCAGCGGCCGAAGCAGCGGCTTTTGCAGCCTGCGCAGCCTTGACCTGTTCTTCTTTCTCGCGAGCGATATCCTGCACGCTGCGAACCATCGGGCCAGTAGGCTGCTTGGTCGTGAAGGTCGGCATGACCTCTTGCGGCTGGCTCGGTTTTGGATGCACACCAGGAATCGGTGCGACCGGGGTCGCGGACACAGCAGCGGCTTCGACGGCAGGAGCTTCTTTTACCAGACTGGCGAACTCCTGCTCAAGTGCTTCTGCCGAGATGTTGTCGATCGTGCTGGAGACGCTCTTCACGTCGTGCTTGCGCTCCTTGAGCAGGGCCAACAATTTCTTGTTGTCCATGCCGATCTTCTTGGCGAGTTCGTGTATGCGGATGCTCATTCAGTCAGTACGATGTTGCGAGGATGCTCGGCGATGCGGAAATATTAGTGGCTAACCCGGGACATGATCTTGTTGGCTTCCTCTTCAGAGAAGCCAGCGTCGGTGAGGTCGGATGCTTCAACGGTTTCAAGAACGGAGAGAGAATTCATGCCGATGGCGACCAGGCGCTCAACGACAGAACGGTCAACTTCCAGAACTTTAACCAAAGACAAAATAGCGGCTTCGCGCGGATCACTCGAGACGGCCTTGAACTCTTCGATGTCAATACGCCAGCCGATGAGTCGGGACGTGAGGCGCGCGTTCTGGCCCTTGCGACCAATGGCGATAGCGAGATTCTCGGTATCGACGCGCAAAAGGATGCGATGGTTCTTTTCATCGAGCAGAATTTCGCGCGGAACGGCGGGCTTCAGCGCTTCAATGATCATCGCCTTCGGATCGGCGAAGTAATTGATAATATCAATCTTCTCGCCGTTGAGTTCGCGGACGATCGTTTTAACGCGGGCGCCACGAGCGCCGACGCAAGCGCCAACCGGATCAACCTTCGGATCAGCCGAGGTGACGGCGATCTTCGTGCGATAACCGGGCTCGCGAGCAAAAGCCTCGATCTTCACGGTACCGTCAGCAATTTCGGCAACTTCGACTTCAAAAAGGCGGCGAACAAATTTCGGACTGCCACGGCTGAGGGCAAGCTCAGGGCCGCGCGGTGTCGACTCGATCGCCATCAACAAACAACGGATACGGTCACCGGGCTGATATTCCTCGCCGGGAACCTGTTCTTTGCCGGTAAGGACTGCTTCGGCTTTGCCGAGGTCGATAAAGATGTCGTTGCGCTCTTTGCGACGAACCGTGCCGGTCACGATGTTACCGACCATGTCCTTAAAATCGTCGTAGATGCGGTCCTTCTCAAACTGACGGAGGCGTTGCATCACGGCCTGACGGGCCGTTTGGGCTGCAATGCGTCCAAGGGAAGAAGGATCGAGTTCCTTTTCTACGACTTCCCCAATGACGGCACCGACCTTGATTGCCTGCGCCTTTTCAACATGGATCTCCGTCTTCGGATTGCTGATAGAATCAACGACCTTGAGCAACGACCAAGCCTTGAGCTGACCGTTCTTCGGATTGATCTCAATCTTGAGTTCTTGGCCGGAGTTAACGCCTTTCAGGGCTGCGGTTTTGATGGCATTCACGATCGCGGCGATCATGTCGGCGCGGCCGATGCCCTTCTCCTTCTCCATGTATTCGAGGACGGATAGAATTTCGCTGCTCATAGGCTTGTGTTATGTGGAAAAAAAAAGCGGGCCAGAGGCCCACTTTTGGAAAGTGAACGTTGATTGAGTCGGTCAAAATAGCTTTTCGCTCGAAGCGTTGTCAAGCCCCGCTCCCGACCGCAGTTGGGCCATCGGCCTCTCGACGCTGATCTGCAACAAGCAACCAGCCAATCAAACCCTGCACAATCCCATGACTCAAAGGGCGGTGTCGGCCATCAATCACACCTAGTTCGCGCAGCAACCCAGAGTATTTTGCCGGAATGTCGCCCACCCACCAAGCCGACCACAACCCTGCCAGCCGGTCCGAATTCGAATAGGCGGCGAGCAGCGGCAAAAGTCCGTCACAAATCATGGTATTAAAACGCGTCCCACCCACTTCGTAATGGAAAACGGCATCAGCGATCCTGCGGCTTAAGGCAGGCCAAGCATGCAATCGACGCACTGCGCCAGCTTGTGCAGCCGCTTCTGGGAAGCCAATCTCGGGCAAATCCCCCGCCACCGCCAACAACGCACGTGGCCATTCAGGAGACGCCTGCACCCAATGCGCATATTGCGCCAACCTCGCTCGCGGATGATTCGCAGGCCGAACCCCTTGCTTGCTCCAACGAGCATTAAAACGCGTCAAGGCTTCTTCAACGATTTGCTCGCCCGCCTTCTCCGCCTTTCTCCACTCAATCAATGGCCATACACCCGCCACCGCCAACATCGGCGCCCGATTAAAACGATAACCCAAAACCTCCAGCGCCGTATGATGACAGGCTTCTTCCCAGCCTAACCGGGCAATCCGCAACTTCGCGTAATGCACCTTCTGTTTCCAGCGCGCCTCCGCGCAGCGCAATAGCTCCGCATTAAGTTTTTCGACCGACATCGACGTAAGCTCGCGCCGCGCATTCGCTAAAGGATGGTTTGCCAGCCGCTCAATCGCCTCATCGGCGGCAAATTCCTCCAAATCGTGATTCAACAGCGGCAACAAAACCAACTCCGGGATCTTGCGCCCACCAACACCAACCGTTGTGAGTTCCTTCGGCGGGAAAAGCACCACGTGAAGGACTACGTTGTTATAAGCCGAATCGGCCGCGTGACCATGCGCGATCCAGTCAGATGCTCGCAGATGCACCTCAACATCACCGATCACTCCATTATCACCAATTTGCAGCCGTGCATCTTTGAAGTCCGGACCACCAAGATGATTCCAGCGGCCAGGATGGATAATCCTAACCAATTCGCCACCACCAGTAACGGCTCGGGCGTGATCAAAATCGCCACGCAACCAGATTTGTTGAAGCAATTTTTCCGGGAACGAAAATGCTCCGTAAAGTCCCTGTATCTCCGCCACCGCCAAAACGCCCCCGCCCATTTGATTCGTCATAATGAAATCAAAACTCAGTTTTGGGGACGCCGCCAAGCACGATCGTTTTCACATTTCATCCCGGTGACCCGCCTGCACTGACGCTGTCTCGCACGCTCCACCCAAGCGGCAAGATCGACCGCAGAGATCCCAACTGCGCCGGTCGCCTCGATGGTCTGCCGCTCTGCACGATCATCCGTGGCGACATGGCAATTCGCCGGATCACCCGCCTTCCCCACGAGTTGCTCAATCACATCATCGGCCGTGGTCCCGGCAGGTGTATAAATATGCACGAATTTTTTCGACGCGCCCGGATATTCCACGATCACATCATCTCCACGACCATCGAACACCAGCGTCACACGCACCCGTTCTTCATCGTGAATCGCACTGAGCGCCTGCGAGAGTCGCGAGCGCGCCGCATCGCGGTCGCGTTTCATGAGGGCGCGCAACTCCGGCCAAGCATGCAGGATGTTTGAGCCGTCAACGAGCAGATGTTTTTCGGAACCCACCTCGATCACGTTAAGGAAGGCTTCATTGCAGCGCAACGGGATAAGCATTATACACGATTCCTAGCACTCCTTCCACCCAACACGCACAACCGAGAACCTGCTTGTTCTAGCAAAAATCTTCTTCATCATCTGAGCCGTCACTTAACGGCGCAGAGGTAACTTCAAAAACATAAACGACCGTAATCACCAAAGCCACCCCTACCATGCTCCGAATTGTCATTATTGAAGACCAGGTGATGTTTCGATCAGCACTGACCGTCACGGTCGAAGCGAAAGCCAAAGCCACGGTCATTGGCGCTTTTGGTTCTGGCATCGGGTTCTTTGAAGCGCTCCCCACATTGGGAAAAATCAACCTCATCCTGCTCGATATTCAGCTGCCCGGCGAGGATGGCATCACGCTCGCAGCTCGCTTCCGTGAACTGCTTCCCGAGACCAAGGTGATTCTATTGTCCTCGGTGAAAGAAGACTACCTGCTGCACAAAGCGCTCCAATCCGGAGCCGACGCCTACGTGCACAAGGACGACCCCATGGAGGCACTCGTCAGCGCGATCGACACGGTGATGCAAGGCGGCTGTTATTTCGGGCACACCGTGCAACAACTCCGCCGTCAGATGGGGCACAATTCCGAGAACTTTTCGCGCATCCTAACCGACAAAGAGCAGGAAGTTCTCGAACTTCTTGGACAGGGCCTCACGAACGAAGAAGCCGCACCCATGCTCGCGCTCAGTC